>JAEWHQ010000047.1 GCA_023387715.1 Pseudomonadota bacterium
TGCAGCTGACATTATTGACGAGCTGATCGGTACTAAGGTTGATAAATCAACTGTTACCGCTGCTGTTAAAGCAGTCAGCGCCTAAAGGAGACGATGATGGACGCTACGTTTTGGGCACTCGTCGGCCTCGTAATTTTCTTAGGCATTGTTGTTTATCTTAAAGTGCCTGGCATGATTGCCAAATCATTGGATGAACGCGCTGCTAAGATTTCGAAAGAACTCGACGAAGCACGCACACTGCGCGAAGAAGCTCAGGCACTGTTGGCTGAGTATCATCGCAAGCGCAAGGAAGCGGAAAAGGAAGCAAGCGACATCGTTGCTGCTGCCGGCCGTGAAGCCAATGCGATTGTTGAAGATGCCAAGCAGAAAACAGAAGAATATGTTGCTCGTCGCAACAAGCTTGCTGAACAGAAAATTGCCAGCGCTGAAGCGGAAGCAATTAAAGAAGTTCGCACTGCTGCTGTCGAACTGGCTGTTGCTGCTGCAACCCGTATCGTTGCCGACAAGGTTGATGCGAAAGCTTCTGCAACATTCTTTAAAGACTCGCTTGAACAGGTTAAATCCCGTTTGAACTAAGAGTTTTAATCAGTCTGATTTTTAAAACGCCATCTCTTGATTGAGGTGGCGTTTTTTATTTTGACTATAAATCCGTCTGTTTGTGCTTATGTAACAAGCAACAGTCTTTAGCCGCATTTGCGGGTGCGGCTTCGATATTTTAGTCGCGCTGCGACAGGTCGCTTGGTTAGCGGATGAAGCGGCCTTTAATAGGGGCAAATGTATAACGATGAAGGCCGGGAACGGGCCCTGTTGTTTCAATTGCCTCGCGATGCTTGGCAGTGCCATAACCCGCATGACCTTCAAAACCATATTCAGGATGATGTTTGCCTGCCAGTTCCATCATGCGGTCACGGGTAACCTTGGCGACAATTGATGCGGCTGCAATCGAAACGGAACGCTGATCGCCTTTAATCAGTGCTTCAGCATTACATGTCAGGTGAGGGGGCGCATCGCGCCCGTCAACAAGCGCATAATCTATTTTAAGCGCAGATGCAGCCACAGCACGCTGCATGGCGGTGAGAGCGGCTTTGCGGATATTGCTTTTATCAATTTCATCAGCCGACAGGCTGACCGCAGAGACGGCTAGAGCCTGCGTTAAAATCAGATCATAGAGCTTGGCGCGTTTTGCGGCGGTCAGACGTTTGGAATCGTCCAGACCTTCAGGCAAATTATCCGGATCCAGCACAACAGCTGCGGCTACAACCGGCCCTGCCAGCGGCCCACGACCTGCCTCATCAATGCCAGCCACAAATTGGCAGCCATCTTGATAGAGCCGGCTCTCATGGGAGAAATCGGGCGTATAGGTGAGGGGAAGGGCGGATGAAGAATCACTAATTTTACGAGCCATGCGTGAGATTAGAGCATTGAACGGTTAAAATTAAACAACGGAAATACTCTTGTTGCGCACACAGGCTCGTGAATAGATCAGCATGCCTCATTAAAACAATGAAAGTTGCGTGCCGCCTTCTTGCCTTGGACTAAACAGATCAGTGCGCAACCGCTTTTTGCTGGTATTGAGGCCAAGTTTTTTGGCGGCAATTTCAAAACGTCTGCCGATCTGCCAGGCATATGGGCCTTCACCGCGCATACGTTTGCCCCATTCCGCATCATAATCCTTGCCACCACGCATGGAGCGTAAAAGCGTTAACACGTGGCGATATTTATCGGGATAATTACGCAGCAGCCATTCTTTAAAAAGCGGCGCTACTTCTAGCGGCAAGCGCAACAGAACATAACCAGCTTCTTCTGCACCTGCGGCAGCAGCCGCGTCCAGAATACGCTCGATCTCATGATCGTTAATACCGGGAATGACAGGCCCTAACATCGCTGATACAGGGATACCAGCTTGTGTTAACTCACGCATGGTTTGCAGGCGCAATGTTGGTGTTGCAGCGCGCGGCTCCATTGTGCGGGAGAGTTTGGCGTCCATCGTGGTCAGTGACATTGCAACCTTGACCAAACCTTTTTCCGCCATGCGGCTTAAAATGTCGATGTCGCGGCTAACCAGACCCGACTTTGTAACGATGGCAACAGGATGTTGTGCATCTTCCAGCACTTCAAGCAGGCCGCGCATGATACGCCATTTTTTCTCTATGGGCTGGTAAGGGTCGGTATTGCTGCCAATGGCGATAGTACGGGGAATATAACCGGACTTCGACAATTCCCGCTGCAACAGATGCGGTGCATCCGGCTTGGCGAAGAGTTTGGCCTCAAAATCAATACCAGCCGACAGCCCCATATAACTATGGGTAGGACGAGCGAAACAATAGATACAGCCATGCTCGCAACCACGATAAGGGTTGATGGAGCGGTCAAAGCCGAGATCAGGCGAATCATTACGGGTGATAATGCTGCGCGGTTTCTCAACCTGCACTTCGGTTTTAAACGGCTCAAGCTCTTCAAAGCTCTGCCAGCCGTCATCAAAATCATCACGCGAAAATTGTTCAAAACGGCCTGACGGATTGATACCGGCAGCACGTCCGCGTCTTCTGGATTGGTCAACCCGTAAGCCGGTTTCTGTGATAATTGCATTGGCATGTTCGGTGCGCCCGCTGCCAAAAGCTGCTGTATCTGCCTGCTGGATAGCATCCATCGTCTTCTCCTTCGCGGAAAAGTGCCGCCCTGAGGGCGTTTCCTGATTATCTGATAGTTACGGGCACGATGTTAGAATCTGTACCCTGTCTGTTCTTTTATATATAGAACGGAAATCAGAACATTACAAGAACAATATCGGTGGTTATTTTTTGCGGCGCAGATGCTCGTCGAGCCGTGGCATGATCTCAACAAAATTGCAGGGCATGTGGCGGTAATCAAGCTGATATTGCAGGATATTGTCCCATGCATCACGGCATGCACCGCTTGAGCCTGGTAGGGCAAAGACAAATGTCTGGTTTAACAACCCGCCGAGTGCGCGTGATTGAATGGTGGAGGTGCCGATTTTCTCATAGGAAATGCGATGAAAAATGGTGGAGAAACCATCCATTCTTTTTTCAAACAAAGGCTCAAGTGCTTCAGGGGTGACATCGCGACCGGTGAAACCGGTGCCGCCGGTGGTGATAATCACATCAATGCCGGCCTGCTGTGACCACTTCCTAACAATGGTGCGGATGGCTTCGATATCATCCGGCACGATGGCGCGTTCAACGAGCTTGTGCCCTGCATCGTTTAGTCTTTGTTGCAATGTATCGCCGGACTTGTCATCAGCCAGTGTGCGCGTGTCGGAAACGGTCAGAACTGCGATGCCGACCGGAATAAAACTGCGTTCATTGGTCATGGCATGGCTCCTTTAGTGACTGCCATAGGTTTGGGTGGTAACCACAAACCAATCAGGATGGGCCTGGCGAATTTGCTGTTTTGCTTGCAACATGTTTTCACGGGTGGAAAAGATCGCAAAACATGTGGCGCCTGAGCCGGACATCTGGACAAAATCAGCACCCGATGCTGCCAGTTCA
>JAEWHQ010000126.1 GCA_023387715.1 Pseudomonadota bacterium
ACGCAAGGCTGCAACCCGCTAACAACAGAATTACTGCTGAAGGTCATTAGTATCTTCATGTTGTTCTGTTCATGTGGACTAAGAATTCGGGCAGTGAAGTAGTATAGGTAAGCAATACGGCAGAATATACGAAACCAGCTCAAATTAATATCACAGAAGACCCCTCCTCCCCTTAAAGTCTTCTGTGGTTTAAGACCGGTCTCCCTCCTCCCAATTAGCCGGTCTTTTTATCAGACACCCGTTGCAGTCCTCCCCTGCGACGGGTGTTATTTTTTGCGCATTTTTTGTTAAGCAGCGAGCTGCTGATTGAGATACATAAAAAGCCCCGCATAAAAGCTTCATACGGAGCTTTAAAACGATGTCTGAAATCATTAAGCGCTGGCAGATATTTAGCCCCATTTTTCAATGGTCAGCTTGCTGCCGTCTGAAAATCTGGAAAAGCGGAAAGGTGACGGATCAACAATCGGTGTTGCGCCTATCACCATATCAGCAATCAAATGCCCTGCTCCCGGCCCGATGCCAAAACCATGACCGGAAAAACCGGTGGCAATCGTCACGCCTTCCACATTGGCTGCATCTGAGATCACCGGAATAACATCCGGCATGGTATCAATCAGCCCTGCCCATTCCTGCTCAATGCGCGCGTCTTTCAATTGTGGAAAGGCTTGTTTGACTTTTTCAAGCGCCTGCATATTGGCACTGTGGTGTGGGCTCGGATCAATGGTGCGGATTTTTTCAAAAACCGATACCTGATCCAGCGGTTTGTTACGCCAGTGGATAAGTTCTTCAAAAAAGCGCTCACCAAAGCGCAGATGCAGCGTGCGCCATTCCATCATCAGCGAAGGCAGATATTCACGGAAAAAAGCAAAACTGTCCGGAATAATATCGGCAACACCACCACCTTCAGAGGCAATTGTATAGCCGCCATCCAACCGTTTACGAATGCCGAAATCATTGTAATAAATGGCATGATCAATGCCTGCATCCAGCGGTTGGGTACGAAAAACGGAGCCGCGCAATTTAAGCTGCGGTAAACGCAGGCCTAAGCCTTTGCAAATCAAACGTGACCAGACGCCACCAGCAATGACGACCGCCTGACAGGCGACTTGCGCACGCTCTGTCACCACAGCACTGACTTTGCCATTGGTGGTTTCAATACCTCTGACGGCACAGTTTTCCAAAATATATGCGCCGTCTTCCATGGCTTTTGCAGCCATAGCAGGCACGGCCTTTTGCGGCTCAGCGCGGCCATCGCCCAAAGTTTGCAGGCCGCCGACTAGTTTTTGTGTCAGTCCGGGGGCTGCATCCATCGCTTCGCTGGCGGACAGGATTTTAGAATCCAATCCATGTTCACGGGCAATTTTGACCCATTTCTCATAGGTTTCAATCTGCGCTTGGCTTTGCGTTGTGTAAACAATTCCGGAGGCACGAAAACCGGTTTCACGGCCGGTTTTTGCATTCAGACCGTTCCAGATTTTCATGCTCTCGCGAATGAGCGGTAATTCGCGGCTGTCGCGCCCGTTTTGTCTGCACCAACCCCAGTTGCGGCTTGATTGCTCACCTGCAAGCATGCCTTTTTCGAAAAGGGTCACATGAATCCCGCGCTCTGCCAGAAAAAGTGCCGTGCTAACCCCGATAATTCCGCCGCCGATAATGGCCACGTCGGTTTTTTGTGGCAAGGTCTGCGAGGTGGTGATTTGATCAATAACCGGACCCATGATAATTCCTCGATCAAGCTGGGATTAAGCGCAGTGCTTTGATGTTATTATAACAATTGCTGCCAAGCGTGGCTGAATTTTTTGGATCAGGCAATTGGCCTGCATACTAAATTTGAAAAAAACAGCGCAATATTGCGCTCCGGATATGCATTTCAGATAAAGAATTTTCGTTAAACTATTGAAAGCGCTTGCCATAAAGCACTTCCGCACTTCATAATATACGCAACCGGTTTTTTTGATTCCCCGATTTTGCCTAACGCGTAAACTGATCGGAAAATATGGAGGCGTAGAGCGCATGATGATGGACGGCAGCCTGTTATTCCTGCTTGTCCTGCTTCCATTTACCGGTAGTTTAATCATTGGACTTTTCCGTTTCGTTGATCGCACTTCGGCAACATGGATTACGGGTGGCGTTGCGCTTTCTGCATTTCTGCTGACGCTCGGCCTTTACCCTTTTGTTTTTAATGGGCAAGTTTTACGTGCCAGCATTGAATGGTTGCCGGATTACGGCTTGAACCTTTCTTTGCGCATGGATGGCTTTGCCTGGCTGTTTGCGGTTCTCATCACCGGTATCGGTTTTCTGGTTGTGGTCTATGCGCGCTATTACATGGCGCAGGAAGACCCAGTTCCGCGCTTTTTCTCGTTCTTCTTGGCCTTTATGGGCGCGATGCTGGGTGTGGTTTTATCCGGCAACATCATTTTGCTGGCGGTGTTCTGGGAGCTGACCAGTATTTTCTCATTCCTGCTGATCGGTTATTGGTACCATAATGTCAGCGCCCGTGATGGTGCGCGTATGGCTTTGACGGTGACCGGTATTGGCGGGTTCGCGCTGCTTGTCGGTGTGTTGCTGCTTGGTCATATGGCTGGCAGTTATGACATGGATATCGTGCTGGCGGCTGGTAATGTCGTGCGCACGCATCCGCTTTATGTGCCGGCTCTTGTGCTGATCCTGCTTGGCGCTTTCACCAAAAGTGCGCAGTTTCCGTTCCATTTCTGGTTGCCGAACGCGATGGCCGCGCCAACACCGGTTTCTGCTTATCTGCATTCTGCCACGATGGTGAAGGCAGGTGTGTTCTTGCTGGCGCGTTTCTGGCCGGTGCTGGCTGGCACGGAAGAATGGTTCTGGATTGTCGGCCTTGCTGGTATGACCACTTTGGTGGTCGGCAGTTTCTTTGCAATGTTCCAGCAAGATCTCAAAGGCCTGCTGGCTTATTCAACCATCAGCAATCTTGGGCTTATCACCGCACTTTTGAGCCTTGGTAGCCCTTTGGCTGCGGTGGCCGCGATTTTCCACATGGTCAATCATGCGATTTTCAAGGCTTCGTTGTTTATGGCGGCTGGTATTATCGATCATGAAACCGGCACACGCGATATGCGCAAGCTGAGTGGCTTGTTTAGGGCGATGCCTTATACGGCGACGCTTGCGATGGTGGCGAGTGCCGCGATGGCAGGTGTGCCATTGCTCAACGGCTTTATCTCCAAAGAAATGTTCTTTGCTGAAGCGGTCGAAACCCATATGGATTCATGGTTTGACCGTGCAACGCCGTATCTGGCAACCATTGCCGGTGTTTTCACCGTCGCCTATTCGGTGCGCTTTATCCATTCGGTTTTCTTCGGGCCTCCGCCACATGATCTGCCGCACGAGCCGCATGAACCGCCGCATTGGATGCGCTTTCCGATTGAGTTTCTGGTGGTGCTCTGCCTGTTGATCGGTATTATTCCAAGCCTTTCCATCGGGCCTTTCTTGCATTCGGCCGTGATGTCGGTTTTGGGTGATGCAACGCCAAGCTATAGCCTGTCTGTCTGGCACGGTTTCAACGTGCCGCTGATGATGAGCTTTGTGGCGATGATCGGTGGTTTCGTGCTTTATGCGCTGTTGAAAAACTACTTTGAAACCAGTGAGGGCGGCCCGCCATTGCTGCGTAATTTAAAGGCGCAGCGTATTTTCGAGCGGGTGCTGGTCACTGTTTCATGGAAATGGGCACGTAGCGTTGAAAGCCGTTTCATTTCACGTCATTTGCAAACACAATTGCGCATTGTGGTGCTGGTCGCCATGCTGGCTGCTGCCTGGCCGATTTATCAGGCTGGCATTGGCGCAGGGCAGATGGGCTCGCAGCCGGTTGATCTGATCTTTGCATTGTTGTGGGTTATTGGTGGTATCTGTGCCATCGGTTCGGCTTATCTGGCGAAGTTCCATCGTTTGGCAGCACTTATTTTGCTGGGCGGGGCAGGGCTTGTCACTTGTGTGACTTTTGTCTGGTTCTCGGCACCTGATCTGGCGGTGACGCAGCTGGTTGTCGAAATTGTCACCACTGTGCTTATTCTGTTGGGTTTACGCTGGCTGCCAAAACGCTTTGAAGATCCCGATCCGTTTCCGGTGCCGTTTGGCGCGCGTATGCGCCGTTATCGTGATGTGATCATTGCTGCCATCGGCGGTGTCGGCATGACCATTATCGCTTATGCGGTGATGACACGTCCGGCACAAAGAGGCATTGGCGATTACTTCCTTGAAAATGCCTATACGGGTGGCGGCGGCAAAAACGTCGTTAACGTCATTC
>JAEWHQ010000141.1 GCA_023387715.1 Pseudomonadota bacterium
GTCATAGGGCTTCCATGCCAGAATATATTTAACCTCCGAAGGATCGCCGACATCGGGATAAACGCGAAAATCAAGTTCCGGCAACTCCGCCTTGATCACATCTTTCCATTCATCCGGACTGTCAAACTCGCTGTAAAACAATAAAGCACCGCTTTTTTCCTGTGTACCGGTTGCGCTTTCACTCAAACATTCAGCATTGGCCATCATAACTCACCTTCAAAGTAAGCATCATCGTTACGTCGCACATTCATGTGAGACGTTGATAAAAATTGAAATTTTCAAAAGTTTCAGACGGTCACAACCGGCTTGCTCATCAATGAACCATAGCCAAGCTTGCAGCCTCCTTCAGTGACCAAGCCGCAACTATGCCAAAATGAGGCCTGAATGGCCGACACAACCGGTTTTCCAAGCGCAGTTTCAAGCGCTTCAATGGCTCCCACACTTCGAAAATTGGTGCAGCTGATAAAAATTGCCGTTGCATCATCATGGTCAACAGCACGCACCAAACGATAAACCTCTTCTAAAGGCACTTCTGCCAAGGCCTGATCGGTATCAATGCGCAAGTTTTTGCTTGAAACAACCTGATGACCGTTTTCCTCCAGAAAGCGGATCGCGCGGGCATGTACTTCATCAACATAAGGGGTAGCCAGTGCCACCGGCCCCGCATTCACCGCCTTTAAAGCCGCCAGTGTTGCAGTTGAAGCCGTGGTGATTTTAATGCCCGGCGCCCATGTTTTCATCTTGGCAATCAGCCCGTGATCATAGGCTGTGCCATGCAAAAACGAGGCACTTGTGCCGCCAAAACACAAAACATCAATCGGCGCTGAAGCCAAGAGACGCGCCGCCTGTTCCAGTTCCGGCGCATTCATCATCGCCTCAATACCTTCAACGGTTACTTTCGGCAGTTTGATGCGGGTTGTATGGGTTGAGACCCCTTCTGCCGCCATAGCAGCCATTTCTGCATCCATAACAATGCTGGAAGCCATATATATCAGACCAATTCTGGCCTTATAACCGTCACCATCCGGCATAAAACGGATGTTTTCAGACATTTTCGGGTTCATATTCATCAAAGCCCACTCCCATAAACTTGCAAATTTTGACCGGTCATCAGCAATCTTCGCCGGTTTTATTCTCTAATGGATGATCTGCGCTAAGAAATGCTGCAAACGCGCACTTTCCGGATTGGCAAAAAACTGTGCTGCCGGCGCTTGTTCGACAATCTCGCCATTTTCCATAAACACACAATGATCCGCCACACTGCGGGCAAAGCCCAGTTCATGGGTTACACAAACCATCGTGATGCCGGTTTCAGCCAGTTGCTCCATGATCTTCAAAACAGAACCAACAGATTCCGGATCAAGCGCCGAGGTTGGTTCATCAAACAGTAAAATGGGTGGTTTCAGGCATAATGCACGGGCAATGGCCACGCGCTGCTGTTGTCCGCCTGAAAGGGCAGCGGGATATTTATTGGCCTGCGCCGTAATATTAACCTCTGCCAGCTTTTCCATCGCCAGTTCATGTGCCTGATTTTTCGGCATTTTTTGTGCCAAACGCAGCGCAAATGTGCAATTTTGCAGAACCGTTAAATGCGGAAACAAATTAAAGCTTTGAAACACCATGCCTAATTGCGAACGCACCGCCTGCACCGACTTAGCATCATGTTTCAGCTCTATGCCATTCACCGTAATCGAACCGGAATTGTGCTTTTCCAGATAATTGACCGTGCGGATCAGCGTGGATTTTCCTGAGCCAGACGGCCCGCATAACACGACAATATCGCCGGATTTAATATTTAAAGAGACATTTTTCAGCGCATGAAACGAGCCATAATATTTGTTCACATCACGCATTGCGATAGCAACGGGCTGGTTGAGCGGTGTTTTTCCAGCCAGTTCAACTGCAAAATCATGATCATCGGTTGATCGCTGCATGCTGAACTCCTCGGATTTAATATGTTGCATGTCGATCTCCTGCATCATGTGTTGATGTGTGCGATGAGATGGCGATTAAGATTTTTATCCACAGTGCTGAATAAAAACCGCACGATATTGGTTAAGCACCAGTAGATCGCAGCCGCCGTCAGCAAGGGTGTAAACGGATCATAGGTATAATCGAAAATCGAATTGGCAGCGGCTGTGAGATCCACAATGGTAATCGCACTTAAGGCGGCCGTGCTTTTAATCATGATCAGAATTTCATTCTGATAAGCACGCAGAGAATAACGAATGGCCATCGGTAATCTCAAACGAAAGAATGTCTGGCGTTCTGTTAATCCCAGCACGGCTGAGGCTTCGGTGAGACCTTTAGGAATAACAGCCAGACCACCACGTACAATTTCCGTCATATAGGCCGAATGGGTCAATGTTAGTCCCATTAAAGCACAGAGATAAGCTTGCGAAAAGATCGTCCAAAGCCATGTATCACGAATGATCGAAAACTGCGGCAGGCCGCTATAGATCATATAAAGCACGACAAGGCTTGGTACGCCGCGAAAAAAATTGACATAAACAGCGATAAAACCTGAGCCTTTTCGGTTTTCAACGCGGATAACCGCCAGATAAACCGCTAATATCGCGCCTAAAATCAGCACAGGTATCAGCACCGACAATGTGCGTGCCGTCGCGGTCAACAGGAAAGGCAGGCTGTTCCAGGCAAGAACGGGATCAAAATGCATGATGCTTAATCCTTCCCGTAAACGGCTGCACCGCGATCTGACCAGCTTTGCAAATGTTTGGAAACATAATAGGTCAGGCTGGTCATCAGCAGGAAAAACAGTGACGCAATCAGGTAAAAGACAAAGGGCTCTTTCGTCACACCGGAGGCAAGCTTGGCATAGGCCATAATCTCTTTAAGCCCGATCAGCGAAATCAATGCCGTGTCTTTGAGCACCACAATCCACATATTGGTGAGAGCAGGCAGTGCAATGCGGATCACTTGCGGCACAATGATTAAAGGCAGAAAGAAGCGCTTTTTCACCTGCAACACGCTTGCTGCCTCAAATTGGCCTTTGGGCACATTACGGATGGCCGAGCGCAATAAATCAGCAATATAAGCCCCATAAACCATGCCAAGCGCTAAAATCGCAGCAATAAAAGGTGTCAGATCAATACGTTTTTCTGCACCAAACAAACCCGTAATGCCGGCAATAATGTCGGAGCCTGCATAATAGAAGAAAAACGCCACCAGCAACGAAGGCACGCCGGTAAAAATAGAAGCATAGATAATCCAGAATGCACCAAAAACGGTTTTCGGCTTCAAAGTAAGTACCGAAGCCACAGCACCAATCGTCAGCGCCATTATGAATGCACAAACAGCCACTTGCAGCGAAACCATCGCGCCGGTGAGCATTTGCTGGCTGAAACCTAAAATCTGCATCAAGCAATCCTTTTCAGGCCATCATCAGTTGCATGGGATGAGAGGTGTTAAAGACGGCAAGAAAGAGTGCCTTGGGAGGCTAAAATGTTCACCGTCTTTAACATGCTTGCGTCAAGGCTTAGCCTTTGCGGCAAGCAGCCTCTTCCGGCAGCAATTCAACCGGCATGAATTTTTTGCGGATTTCAGTAAAGGTGCAATCCTTGATGATTTCATCAAGCGTTGCATTGACGCGATCCAAAAGTTCCTGACTGTCTTTACGCGCCAGCCAGCTTGAGCCCTTCTCTCCCCCGCCGGTCCACAGATCACCGCCGGCAAATTTCCAGTTCTCACCTTCAGGCTTGCTTAAAAATTCATTGGTCCAGCTGATTTTCGGCCCCAGGCTTAAATCAAGACGGCCGCTGGCAAGGTCAAGGCGGATTTGATCGGGATTGTCGAAAGAAACAATTTCAACAGCATCGCCAAATGTTTCCTGCACATATTTTGCTTGCGCAGAGCCGCGCTGTAAGCCGATTTTAAGCCCCTTCAGGCCCTCTTTGGTAAATTGATAATCTTTGTCTTTCGGAATAACATAGCTATCCGGATTAAAGAGGATCGGGCGGCCAAATAATACCTTATCAACTCTTTCCGGCAGTGGTTTGGTTTGGCTGGCGACTAAATCAAGCTTCTTTTGCAAGATCGCCGGAATGAGTGCTTTAAAGTCCATGACGACGAACTCACATTCGACATTCATGCGCTTGCACATTTCACGAGCCAGTTCCGGCTCAACACCTGTCAGTGTTCCGCTGGCATCCACCATGCTAAAAGGAGGATAAGCCCCTTCATTGCCCAAGATCAGTTTTTCCTGTGCATGTGCTGCATAGGCTGTAACACTTAAACCCAATGTAACGAGATAAGGCGTCAAACGCTTCAATAATGACTGCGACACTTATATTTCCTCCCCGAAATATCAAGACCGATTAAACAAGCGGTCTAAAAAAGTGTATTAAAACAGTATGTTAGTTTTATTTTTAGGCTTCTAAACAAGCCGTTCCCTGTTTTTATTCTTTATATGGCGATCTGAACGGATTTACCTTCAATTGCTTCCATTTCAGACCACCCATTCATCATGAAACAGATCACTGCATTTGTAAAATATTTTTAAACTTTCTTTTGCATAGCTTTTTTCTATGTAAAATTTCACTTTCATCATTAGAAATTATAGGCTTCACTGCCCCCAACTCAACAATCATAAGATCGAGTGAGCGATGCTGCTTTCTTTGCGAACCCTTCAATATATTGTCACTGCCGCTGATGCGCTCAGCATTACAGATGCCGCCAAACATCTGAATGTTTCGCAGCCCTCTATTTCAGCGGCCATTTCGCAAGCTGAACAACAAATCGGAATGGAAATATTTTTGCGCCATCACGCCAAAGGTATTTCTTTAACCGTGGCAGGACGTAAATTTGTCAATGAAGCGCGACAACTTCTAAAACACGCTTATGACTTTAATTTAAGTACGCAAAGCCTGTCTCATGAATTAGCCGGTGAGATCACTGTTGGCTGTTTTTTGACCCTTGCGACACGTTTTATGCCGGGGCTGTTAGCAGATTTCAGCAAGCGCTATCCGGGTATTAATGTCAGGATGGAAGAAGGTAATCAGCAAGAACTAACGCAAGGTCTGCTGGCCGGTGAAATCGAAATTGCCATTGCTTATACCTATGCCCTCCCCGATGAAATTCATTCCAGCCCGCTAACCAGTCTGCCACCTTATATTGTTGTCTCTGAAAACCACCCGCTTGCTTATCGCGATAAGGTCAGCATTTATGAGTTTCAATATGAGCCACTGATCTTGCTGGATCTGCCACTTTCCCGCGATTATTTCTTACGCCTTTTTCATAGCTGCCAGATAGAACCGAAAATCATTTATCGCTCTAGTTCATATGAACTGATCCGCGGGCTTGTTGGCCATGGTCACGGCTATACAATTCATAATGCTATTCCAGGCACAAGCTATGCTTATGACGGTAGCCGCACAGTGGTTTTAGCGATTGAAGAAGCCTTACCAACGGCGGATGTTACCTGTC
>JAEWHQ010000171.1 GCA_023387715.1 Pseudomonadota bacterium
GTTAATGTTTAGCATATCATGCTGTCAAGCGGGCTTGTGTGAAATCACATATGCCGACCTGTGAAAAATTCACAGTAAAGCGCTCCGCATCAATATTTTCAAAGCTTTAGGAGAGAGAAAGTTTTGCTGCTCATGCGTACTTTAGCAGTGCATAATGTTCATTAGGGAATAAGTTTTTCTACAAAACATCATTATTCAAGCAACAGTGTTTCTGTACCTTGGCTATCCATTGAGCATAATTAATCTGCTCAAACGTGATGAGTCTCCCATTTGCTCTCTTTAAAAATGAATGTGCAATTTCATCTCTTGACCTCATAAAACAATCTTTGTACCAATCGGTAAAGTAGAAAACGATTGGTCCAGGATTCGCCATTCATGAAGCATTATGTGACACGTCATCAACCACAACAGCCGCTGCGCATGTCAGCAATTGCAGGTGCTGGGGGGGTTGCTGGCAATCGGTGCGCTCGGAGCTCTCAGCTTTTATTCCAGCTCGCCCTTTATCATGGCGCCTTTTGGTGCAAGCTGCGTTCTTTTGTTCTCCGCACCAGCAAGTCCCCTCTCCCAACCGGCCAATGTTATCGGCGGGCATTTTGTTTCGGCTCTAGTCGGATTATTAGCTCGCCAAGTTTTACCAAACGAATGGTGGGGCGTTGCCATTGCCATCGGTCTGGCCATCAGCATCATGGCCGCATTACGCATTACCCATCCGCCAGCAGGTGCCGTACCGCTTGCTGTTTTTGCAGAAAATCCAGGTTTTGAGTTTCTGATTATGCCTGTCATGATCGGTGCGGTCTTGCTCGTCACCATCGCTTGCTTCTATCATCGCTTAACGCGTGGGATTTATCCTTTAAGGAGCAGTTGATGGTCAAAATCATTCTGGAAAAAGCCGACATCATCCCTCTTTTGGGGGAAGTTTTCCGTCGCTATGGTTTTGATGGCACCAGCATTGCTTTGATTTCTGAGCATACAAAGCTTGGCAAAGGCAGCCTTTATCATTTCTTTCCCGGTGGCAAAGATGAAATGGCCAAAGCAGTGCTAGCCGATATCAGTGATTGGTTCGAGACAAACATTTTTCTGCCACTCAAACATAATGAAACGGATGCTCTCGCAAATATGTTTTCGGCCGTTGAGACATATTTCAAAACGGGTCGCAGAATATGCCTGATCGGCGCATTGGCTCTGGTTGAAACCCGTGATCGTTTTGCCGAAGAGGTAAAACAATATTTCAGTCGCTGGATCGAAATACTAGCTACACATTTAGTGCATCTTGGACATGACAAAACACAGGCTTTGCAATTGGCCACAACCACTATTGCAGGCATTCAGGGCGCGATTATTGTCACTCAAGCTTTGAATGATGAGCAATATTTCAACAATGTGATGCAATCATTACGTCAGTTGAACCTGCGCCACTAAAAATCTTGCTCGACATGGTTTGATGTGATCAAAAAATTGCTACAATCTACAGGCGCTGTTATATAGGCTTTAAATATTCGGTGGGCTTTTCTAAAGACAAGCTCTTTAAGGGCGGCGGAATGTCAAAACAATTTGAACCTCTTGCAGGCATCGTAACAGCCGATCTGGCTGCCATTACCCGTGGCCGGTTTATACAAGCACATAAATTTGACGACCTAAAATCCCGCGGCGTGGGCTGGATACCATCCAACCTGTCATTGACCGCTTTTAACAAGCTGGCAAGTCGAAATATCTGGCTTTCATCGGGTGATTTACGTCTTATTCCCGACGAAAAAGCCCGCTTCACCACCAGTAAAACAGGTACGGAAACAGCCTTCGACATGATCATGGGTGATCTGACCGAAATTGACGGTTCACCTTGGATCGCCTGTCCGCGCTATTTTTTAAAACAAGCCATTAGCGCCCTCTATCAGGCAACCGGTCTCAAATTAAAAGTTGCTTTTGAACAAGAATTTTATGTCTTTGAAACGGGTAAGGCACCGGCGCATTCTTTGTCTTTTTCAGGACTTCGGCAGCTTGATCCTTTTGCTTCGCAGCTGGTTGCAGCGCTTAGTGATGCAAACATTGAGCCTGAAGTGGTCTTGGCAGAACTCGGGTTTGGACAATTAGAAATCAGCATTGCGCCCGATGATCCGCTCTATGCCGCAGATAAAGCCATTGCCGTGCGGGAAATCACCCGCGAACTCGTGCGCAATTATGGCTGGGAATGTAGCTTTGCCCCCAAACCTTTGGCCGATCAGGCCGGAAATGGTGTGCATATTCATTTTAGCCTCACAGATGCAGATGGTCGCTCTTGTAGTTATGATGAAAATGGCACAGCTAAAATGTCAGCCAGCATGGCCGCTTTTTGCGCAGGCATTTTAGCGCATTTACCTGCGATTTTGGCCTTAACCGCTCCAAGTGTTTCCTCTTATATGCGATTGAAACCCTATAATTGGAGCTCGTCTTATACATGGCTTGCCGAGCAGGATCGCGAGGCAAGTTTGCGGGTGTGTCCGGTTCTGAAATTGCCCGGTCTGAATGTAAGCGAGCAACTTAATGTGGAATATCGCGCCTGCGACGCTACCGCCAATCCATATCTGGCATTGGCTATGCTGATTCATAGTGGGCTGGACGGCATAACCAACAAGCTCAAATTACCTATTTTGACAGATAAAAATCCGGAAGAAATGAGCCAGCCAGAGCGTGATCATCATCAGCTCAAACGCTTACCCGAAACGCTGGAAAAAGCCTTGGACGCGCTGAAAGCTGATACGATAGCACTTGGATGGTTGCCGGAACCGTTAAGAGAGACATTTTTTGCGGTGAAAGAATATGAGATCGAGCATGTCGCACATCTCGATCAAGAAGACATTGCCGCGCTTTATCGGAAACTCTATTAAAATAAAAACGGCCGGTTGATTTTTCAGCCGGCCGTTTAAAAAATTATTTCTGAGGCTTGAGGAAGCTGACCACTTCATCCGATGAAACCACATGACAATAAATCATGTTGATGATTTCAAGTTCATGGTCATGCAGCTCTTTGGTTGCTGCGGCACAGCAATCTTCAACCACCACCACATTGAAACTTTCATCAGCAAGGCTTCGCACGGTGGATGAAATACACTGGTCAGTGAAAATACCCACAACAATAACGTTTTTGATGCCCATATTCTGCAAGATCAACCGCATATTGGTGCCGGTCAGGGCACTGTCTGTTGTTTTGCAGAAAACAATCTCATCGCCCTGCGGCTGCAATTCCGGCACAATGCTGGATTCATCAGCATCTTTCGGCAGCAGCAGATAATTCCAGCCCGGTTTTTTCTGGCTGAGGGAACGATCACGGCCATTATCTTTAAGACAAGCGATGCGTGCAAACATCACTTCCAATTCTTGAGAACGGCATTTATCGATCAGTTTGGCGACATTAGGAATGACAACATCATTCATGCGCTCTCGAAACGGCGCCCATGCGTCACGGTGTGCGGCATCTTCAGAAGGCACCAGATAGACACCTTGGATGTCGACAACCAGCAATGCAGTTTCAGCTGGATCCAGCACAATATCATCAGGCTCCGGTGCGCCCTGATAATAAAACGAACGATAATTAGTTTTCCAGCTCATTGAATTCTCCCGATCATATATGAACACGAATGATGAAGTTTGAGATTAGTCGCGTCGCCATTTTTTACTTATCAGCGCGCCAAATTCTTCTGCCCCGATCAGGCCGCTTGGCCGCAGGATCAAGATGACAATCATGGCAAGCGCCAGAGTGATTTCGGTCAGACCAATCATCTGCCATGGCAACACAGCGGAAGCATTGAGCGTGTTTTCGGCGGCTCGTAATGCTTCAAATGCAAAGGTCACCAGAAATGTACCAAGCACGGCTCCTGAAACAGTTGCTGCACCGCCAATCACCAGCATACCGAGAATGACGAAGATTTCTTTCAGGTAAAACGCAGACGGCTGAAACGAGGTGATAAAATGCGCCCACATGCCACCGGCAAAACCTGCAAACAGTGCGCTCAATACAAAGCCGCGCCAACGCAACAGCGAAAGATTGGCACCCATTGCGCCTGCTGCCACTTCATCATCACGCACAGCACGCAGTAACAAGCCGCTGCGGGATTCTTTAAAGAAAAGTGCTGCAATCATCGCTAAAACAGCGCCACCTGCTGCCAGATAAAGGCTGGTTGCTTTCGGCACACCAAAAAGGGTGCGCGGGCCATTGGTCACTTCGCTCCAATTGACCATGATTGTGTGCATCACGACAAGAAGCGCAAAAGATGTGATCACCGCTGCTGCATCTGACAAGCGCATCAGCGCATAAGCAATCAGTGCCGCAACCAGCATTGCCACAATAGCACCAAGCACAATAGCGCTGTAAGGGCTTAGCAAAAGCGGCTTTAACACCGGATAAAGATCAGGCAACACCATACCCCGCATTTGCAGCGGAATGGTAAAAAGCGACGATGTGTAAGCGCCAATGCCCATGAAGGCGATATGAGCAAAAGACAAAATGCCTGAATTTCCCATAAAAACCTGCAAGCCCAGCACAAGGATCATATTGATCAGCAACAGGGTTGCGATACGCTCGAAAACCGGAAAGCCAAGCATTTTAGCGATGAGTACCAGCACTAAAACCGGCGCGATAACCACAGCGAGTGTAAGGAGTTTATTTTTATTCATGATCCTGCTCCCTGTTATGTCCGCTGACCGGTTGCCGGGCCTTTAATCAAGCCATCTGGGCGCCAAAGCAGGAT
>JAEWHQ010000064.1 GCA_023387715.1 Pseudomonadota bacterium
CTTTTTTATGAAGCCGCATTCGGGACGACCCGAACAGTGTAATTCAGGCGGGGACGACCCCAAAAGTGGTTGTTTAAAATGTCCCGACTGACACATTCCCCTCAGCTTGTCACCGTTTTCAAACTCATCGCCATCTGGTGTGTGGTGGCTGTGTTTTTACTGTTTGGCTCCAATTGGCTAAGTGCAGAAATGCCGCTTGGCACGGCGCTGATCGGCTTTGCAATTTTGTTCACGACGATTTTGGCTGCATCTTTTGGTGTGGTGCATGAAGCGGATGAATTGGCGCGACAATTGGGCGAGCCTTATGGCACGCTTATCCTGACCTTATCAATTGTTTTAATCGAAGTGATTTTGATCGTTTCGGTGCTGTTGGGGCCGGGTGAGGCGCCAACTATCGGGCGTGATTCAATCTTTGCCGTGATGATGATCATCATGAATTTGGTCACCGGCCTTTGTTTGCTGGCCGGAGCATTGCGCCATGGCGAGCAGGAATATAATGCTCAAGGCGCATTGTCTTATCTTTCGATGATCATCGTGCTGGCAGGCATGGCATTTTTGCTGCCTAATACATTGCTGCAAAATTTAGGTGGTTTTTCTGCCATTCAGGCAGTGGTTATCGCCAGCCTGACGATCCTGATTTATGCGAGCTTTTTATATTTCCAGATGGGGCAATATAAAACGCATTTTCAGCAACCGCCAATGGGGGCGATGTCGATTGCCCGCATTGAAAGAGCTGAGGCAGAGCAGGTTGAAAAAGCGCCGCTTGATCTGCGCAAAAACATTGGCCATGCCATCAAGCTTGTCGCTTTCATGGTGCCGATTGTGTTGCTATCCAAATATCTGGCAATCATCATTGATTATGGTGTGGCAACAACCGGCGCACCGATTGCGCTTGGCGGCTTGTTGATTGCTATCATTGTTTTCACGCCGGAATCTATCACAGCGATTAAAGCAGCGCTGAATAATGAAACGCAGCGCGCGGTTAATCTATGTCTTGGAGCATTTGTCTCGACGGTCGGCCTGACGGTTCCGGCGGTGCTGGCAATTGGTCTCTTGACCGGAAAAACCGTGATTTTTGGCATTTCAGCCACTGAAACCGTGCTTTTTGCACTGACGATCGGTTTGAGCGCCTTTACTTATCTGGGGCAGAAAACCACCGCTATTCAGGGGCTTTTGCATCTGGTGCTGTTCGCGGTTTTCACGCTCACATTGCTCACGGCATAAAACAAAAAAGGCAGCATTTTTAAATGCTGCCTTTTAAATATTAGTTTTTTAACCGATCGCTGTCTTTGCAGAGGAAACAGAGCTCCTCATGCAAATCGGCTGAGAGCGACGCAAAGATAATGGCGCCATCATAAGGCATGACAATATCGCGCCCGTCAGCACGTTTGCCGATAATCTCGCCTGCTTTGACCGCTTCACCGGCGGTAAAATGCTTGACCAGACGATCATCAGGATGCTGGCTTAAAATCGGATCGCTGATTTCCAAAGTACGCGGTGCGGGCACTTTTGGCTGTATGCCTTCAATCATGCCCAGTGTCATCATGCCGTTGACGACACAATCATAACCGACTTGCGGCCCTTGCGGGTCAAGGTGCTGGCCACACTCAACCGTTATAGCATAGCCGCCGGAAAAGCGCATATATTCAGTGGTGCCGACACCGTGCAATGAGGCAAGATCTTCGGTCACACCCGCTTGGCGCTTCATTTCGAGCGCTTTTTCATGGGCAGGAAGCCAGCCATAAACCACCATCGGCAGGCCGAAGGATTTGACCAGTTTTTCTTCCTCGCTAGCGTGTTTGAAAGGCTCCAGATCGCCATCATTATCATGCGGGCCGATAAGCGCGAAAGCGTGGCCTTGTGAATTAAATGAATGGAGGTCAATCAGCACATCAGCTCCACGGAAAAGCGGGCACAGGACATTGGCCACACGATCTTCATTATCCTGCGGAATGGCGCTCTCGGCTAAATTGCGGTTGAGATTACGGTCGCCGATACGGGTATTATTATGACGCGCCAGTGCATTAACGACCGGCACAAATGTCACCTGACCGCGCAATAATTGCCGTTTGCCGGAGCGGAATTCTTCGATGAGACGAGCAATTGCCAAGGGGCCTGCGGGTTCGTTGCCATGCACGGAACCGGTAACAATCAGGTGCGGGCCTTTATGCAGTCCGTAAAAACTGACTGTTTCAATAGAAGTGAGATTGCTTTGCATTTATTTGCTCGTCTTGTCGCCAGAATTATTATTTGTGGCATCCGCTGATTGAATATCAATCATCATGCCTGGCTTTAAACGACGCGCAAGCTCTTCCAAATGCTCATGCGCTACAACCACACAACCGGCTGTGCCGCTATAATCAGGGCGCGCCGCATGGATGAAAATTGCAGAGCCTGCGCCTTTAACTGGCACGGCATCATTCCAACCGACCGGAATGAAAACATCAAACAGCCTTTCACCACGGCGCGAAGGCTGGCTTTCATCGGTTTCAAAAACGAGTTGATTGTAAAATTCGCTGTCCGGATCTTCGCTCCAGCGATAATTTTCCGGCTTTGGCAAAAACGGAAAATCAAAGCTGCGGAAAGCATCGCTGAAAACACCTGGATCATAAAATCCATAACGCAGCGGATAGCGGCCAATCGGCGTTTTGGCGTCACCTTCGCGCTTA
>JAEWHQ010000226.1 GCA_023387715.1 Pseudomonadota bacterium
GGCCGAAACATCTTCACGCTGCTGGTTGTTGTAGCGTTGCTTTGGCATTGGGCTGAGCCAGATATCAGCATCAAGCCCGACCTGATGGGACGCATGGCCGGTCAGCATCGGGCCACCGCGCGGCTGCGAAATGTCACCGATCAGCAAGCCGTTCCAGCCATCTTTTTTGGCATCGCGTGAAAGCTGTTGCAACATGGCAATCAGATTTGGATGCCCCCAATTGCGGTTGCGCGACAAGCGCATGACCTGCCAGTCTGGGCCGTCAATCGGCATGGCAACCGCGCCGGACACACAGCCTTTGGAATAAAAGCCGATTGCCTGCGGATTGGCATTCAGATTTGGCAGTTTCATGGCACCGAAAGCCTGTTTTGCAGGCATATCTTCAGCTTGTGCAAATGTTGCGACAGTTGCATTCATGCTGCAAACGGTCAGAAAAGTGACGGCAAATTTTAAAAATTTATATTTTTCCGACATATGGATTTTCCAAATGAAAAAGAAAAAATCATGAATTCTGGTGGGAGCGCCAGTTTGACTGTTCCCACATGGTTGTAAAAGCAGTGCGATAGTCAGGATAGATAAATTGATAACCGGTTTCGATTATTTTTTTATTAGAGACACGTTTGTTTTCACCATAAAAAGAGCGTGCCATCGGCGTCATTTCAGCCGTTTCAAAAGCAATTTCTTCCGGCGGTGTCACGCCCATCAAAGTGGCGGCAAAAGTTACCACATCTTGCGGCGGGGCTGGTTCATTGTCGGTGATGTTGAAAATGCCGGCAATTTTCTGTGTGCTTAAATGTTTGAGCGCACCGGCAATGTCTTCCACATGGATGCGGTTGAAAATCTGGTCTTTCTTAATGATACGGCGCGCAGTGCCGCGCTCGAGATTAACAAAAGCATTGCGGTCAGGGCCATAAATGCCGGAAAGGCGCAAAATCGCCACCGGTATTTGTTGCGCATCACCTAAGGCAAGCCATTGTTTTTCTGCTTCTATCCGTTCGGTGGAGCGCTGTGCGGACGGATTGCAGGATGCGGTTTCATCAATGAGTGCGCCTTGATGGTCGCCATAAACGCCGACAGTGGAAAGATAGCCGATCCATTCAATTTTATTGTCAGGCGTTGCAAGAGCTTGTTTAACATGGGCAAGTGCCGGATCGCCATCTTTGGATGGTGCGGCTGAGATAACAATATGGGTAGCATTTTTTAAATGCTCAGTAAAATTCGGGTCGAGCGCATCAGGTGCAAATAATAAAGGCTCGATATTGTTTTGTTTTAAATGATCGAATTTTTCTACTGAACGGCTGGTGCCATAGATTACTTGTGCATGGGGTTGCATTTTTCGTGCAAAATATTGGGCTGAATAACCTGCACCGATAAGAAAAATCCGCATAATTACTGGCACCTGTTCCATTCATCTAAAACATATGGGTCGGTTTCATCTTTAGCATAGTGCTGCTGCAATCGGGTAACTTTATCTGCGCTTAATAATTGCCGTAAAGCCCAGACCGATGTGCCGCGCACCAAAGGTTCAGGATCACTGAGATGCTTTTCCAAGGGTTTGACAAATTGCTGGTCACCGGAATTTCCTGCTGCGATTAAAACATTGCGCAAAAAGCGATTGCGGCCGATGCGCTTGATAGGGGAACCGGAGAAAAATGTGCGAAATTCGGCATCATTTAAGGTCAGCAGAAATTGCAGCGAGGGACTGCGTAAGTCCTCACGCGCGCGAAGTTTAATCTCTTGTGCGCTGACAGCAAATTTGTTCCACGGACAGGCCGATAAACAATCATCGCAACCATAAATATGATTGCCGATTTTCTCACGAAATTCGTGCGGAATCGGGCCTTTATTCTCAATCGTCAGATATGAAATACAGCGTCTGGCATCAATTTTGAAAGGTTCAGGAAAAGCATTGGTCGGGCAGGCATCAAGACAGGCACGGCACGAGCCGCAATTGCTGCGATTGGGTTCATCAGGCGGCAAATCCAGCGTGATGAAAATAGAGCCTAAAAACAACCATGAACCATAGTCGCGGCTGACCAGATTGGTATGTTTTCCCTGCCAGCCCATGCCGGCAGCTGCGGCCAAGGGTTTTTCCATCACCGGTGCTGTGTCGACAAACACTTTAACTGCGCCGCTTGCCCGTGCAATGAAGCGACTGGCCACATGTTTAAGCTTGCCTTTGATGATGTCGTGATAATCGCGATTTTGCGCGTAAACCGAAATTGCACCGCGATCTTTGTGTTTCAGCACTTCCATCGGATCATGATCGGGGCCGTAATTCATGCCGAGCATGACAATGGTGCGAACTTCCGACCACAGGGTTTGCGGATTGGCGCGACGCTCTTCTGTTTCTTCCATCCAATCCATATCGGCGTGATAGCCATTATCGATAAATTCACGCAAGCGCACAGGGGCCTGCGGGATGGAGCCGGGATGGGTAAATGCCACAACATCAAAACCTGCTGCGCGGGCTTCATCCGCGAGCAGGTTCTTGAGTTTCAGCTTTTTGGCCGTTTCTTTGTCGTCAGAAGTCAAGGTCACCATAATGTGCCACCGGCGCCAGTCCACGAATCCGGTCGTTTAACAGGGGCCGGAAAGAAGGGCGCGATTTCATCCGTGCATACCAATCCCGTGCCGCTGGTGTTTCAGTCCAGTCAATTTCGCCCAAATAATCCAAAATGGAAATAGCGCTTGCGGCTGCCATATCAGAATATGTGGCATGTCCGCCACCCAGCCAGTCGCGGGTTGCTGCCAGCCAGTCCAGATATTTCATGTGCTGGCGAATATTGGTGCGTGCGGCGCGGATTGCGGTCGAATCAGGCGCACTGCCGCCGCGCTCAGCCGACATCTGCAATTTGTAAACGCGCTCGCGCACAATATGGCGGGTCACTTCATTTTCAAATTTGACCAGAAACCAATCAACGAGACGGCGCACTTCGGCGCGCTCCATCGGACTTTCCGGCAAAAGGCGGCGGTTGCGCTTCAAGGCACCACGCGTTTCATCGAGATATTCGGCAATGACCGAAGCACCAATGACCGGCAGGTCATTTTCAGCCAGCAAAACCGGCAAGGTTGCCGCCGGATTAATAGCCAGAAACTCTTGGCGTCTTGCCCATGGGCGTTCTTCGATCAGCTCGGCATCAACGTCATATTCATTGAGAATAAGACGGGTATAGCGTGAACCGGACGACATTGGATGATGAAAAAGCGTAAGCATGACCGCAGGCAACAACACTTTCAAATATGGATTCCGTATAAACTCAATATGATTTTCATAACAGAAACAGCATGGAGCGTTTCCGTTATATTGAGCTGCCGGAACCCGTCGACAAGGATTAGGGTGCAAAAAAGGAAGGAAATGTTTTTCCGTAAAATAACCTGATAGGCATTTATGCTGAAATTATTGTTAAGCTTTCATGTTTAAAATGTGGTCAATGAGCATTTTTATACGCTCAAGTGACAAAAGGCAGCAGTTTATGAACATCTATAATTTTCTTGAAGCAGGTTTCTTAGGCCTCGTGGAAGGTATGACCGAGTTTATACCTGTGTCCTCCACCGGGCATTTACTGCTGGTCGGACATTTCCTGGGCTTTGAATCAGCCGGAAAATCCTTTGAAATACTGGTGCAGCTTGGTGCAATTCTTGCAATTTTGAGCGTGTATGCTGCAAAAATTATGAAGTTGCTGCGTGATTTTTCCAGTGATGCAAAAACGCGCCGCTTTGTGCTGGGCGTGCTTGTGGCTTTTTTGCCGGCAGCGGTGATTGGCGCTCTGGCACATGGCTTTATTAAAACAGTGCTGTTTGAAACGCCGATGCTGGTGTGCATCATGCTGATTTTGGGCGGATTTATTCTGCTCTGGGTCGACAGACTAGATCTGAAACCGCGCTATCATAATGCGATGGATTTCTCGCTACCGATGTGTCTGATTATTGGCTTTGTGCAATGTCTGGCAATGGTGCCGGGTGTGTCCCGCTCAGGTTCCACCATCGTTGGTGCTTTGTTGCTTGGGGCGGATAAGCGTTCTGCGGCAGAGTTTTCATTCTTTCTGGCCATGCCGACAATGGCGGGTGCCTTTGCTTATGACCTTTATAAATCCCATAATCAGCTCTCCTTTAATGATGGTGCGCTGATTGCTGTTGGTTTTGTGATGGCCTTCATTTCCGGCGTTTTTGTTGTGCGCTATTTGCTCGACTATGTTTCGCGTCATGGCTTCAAGCTTTTTGCCTGGTGGCGCTTGATTGTCGGTGCCGCTGGTATGGCCGCACTGATGGTATGGGGCTAAAAATTAAAAATGCCGGTTAAAGTAATTTAACCGGCATTTTATTTGGTTTTATATCCTGAAAACCGGATTTATTCATCATCGACAAGACGTAGATGCCATTGTGATGCGGATGCGTTTTGCTCGGTCGGGGCAGAGGCGTTGGGTGTCGCTGGACTACCAAGTTCTAAGGTTTCAATCTTTTCGCCGCGCCGGTTGATTTTGGATGATGAGATCAGAATATCATCAATATCTTTATTGGCTTGCTGGAAGTGTGTTTGTAATTTGCGCACGCGCTCATCAAGGCGTGCAACATCTTCCATTAGGCGCATAACTTCTGCTTGGATAAGATGCGCTTGCTCCCGCATGCGGGTATCTTTCAACACCGACTGTATCACTTGGATTGAAAGCATCAGCAGCGACGGCGAAACAATCACCACGCGGGCGCGGTGGGCTTTTTGGATGAGCGATGAAAAATGCTCGTGAATATCGGCAAAAACTGATTCTGACGGCACGAATAAAAAGGCCGTATCCTGCGTTTCACCGGCAATGAGATATTTGTCCGAGATATCTTTAATATGCACTTCAATATCGCGGCGGAATTGTTGAGCGGCTTGCTTTTGTGTATCGGCACTTTTGGCCTCACGCACCGCTGTCCATGCTTCCATCGGAAATTTTGCATCAATCACCAGTGAGGGCGCATTATTGGGCATGCGGATGAGGCAATCGGGACGGGTGGCATTGGAAAGTGTTGACTGAAACTCATAAAGCCCTTGCGGAAGGGCATCACTGATGATTGCTTCCATGCGCGCTTGCCCATAAGCGCCGCGGCTTTGTTTGTTCGCCAGAATTGCCTGCAACTGCACCACCTGACCGGCCAGTGACTGGATGTTGTTTTGTGCCGTATCAATCACCGCCAGCCGCTCTTGCAGCTTGGCGAGATTTTCGTGCGTTGATCTGGTTTGTTCGTTCATCGTGTGGCCGAGACGGTTGGTCATGCCGTCGAGCCGTTCACGGATCGATTGGTTAAGCTCGGACTGGCGTGAGCCGAACACTTCCGCCATGGTCTGCATCCGGCCTTGCATTTCAGCCTGACTTTTCAAAATTTCAGCCATGCGCATTTCTGCGTCACGGGCGCGTTCTTCTGCCATCATTTCGGCAATCAGCGCATTTTTGGCATTACGGCTGCCCATCCAAATAAACAGGACAGCCATAATAATGACGGTCAGAAAAATTGCGCCAAGCAAAAATCCCGCTGAAAATTGATATTGGCCAAGCTGAAAAACTGGCTGTGTCAGGCTATTTGTGTTTTCCATACATATGCTTTAACCGATTCGCGCATGAATTAAGAGATCAAAACGAGAACATTTTATCATTTGGCCGTTCACGAGCATTGACGTGGTAACTTGTAACAATTAGGTGAAACCCATGTCGATAAAACCACTGATTATTTTACCCGATCCTGTATTACGTTTGGTGTCAAAACCGATTGAGCGTTTTGACGGCCAGTTGCAGGCTTTTGCCAATGATATGTTTGATACCATGTATGATGCACCTGGTATCGGTCTGGCTGCTATTCAGGTCGGCGAGCCGATCCGTTTGGTGGTGATTGATCTGGCACGCGAGGGCGAAGAAAAAGCGCCGCATATCTTTGTTAATCCAAAGATCGTGCATTCATCCGATGAGCGCAGCATTTACGAAGAAGGCTGTTTGTCTATTCCGGATTATTATGCCGAAGTAGAGCGTCCTGCACGCGTGCGTGTGGAATATCAGGATGTACAGGGCAAGCCACAGGAAATGGAAGTTGACGAGCTGATGGCAACTTGCATTCAGCACGAGATTGACCATCTGGACGGCGTCTTGTTTATTGATCACATTTCCAAGCTGAAACGCGATATGGTAATTAAGAAATTTAAAAAGATCGCCAAAGAACGCCAGCAAAATAGTCAGGTTTTGTAATGTCACTGCGTGTCGTTTTCATGGGAACACCGGATTTTTCCGTACCTGTTCTCACCGCCATTATCGGACATGGTTATGAAGTGGTTGCGGTTTATTCGCAGCCGCCGCGTGCCGCAGGGCGTCGTGGTCTGGAATTGACCAAGACACCTGTTCACCAAAAAGCGGAAGAATTCGGCATTCCTGTCTTTACGCCTAAAAGCTTGCGCTCTGAGGAAGAGCAGCAAAAATTCCGCGAGCTGGAAGCTGATGTCGCCATTGTTGTGGCTTATGGCTTGCTGTTGCCGCTGCCGATTTTGGAAGGTACGCGCCTTGGCTGCTATAATGGCCATGCTTCGCTTTTGCCGCGCTGGCGCGGTGCAGCACCGATCCAGCGCGCGATTATGGCCGGTGATAAAGAAACCGGCATGATGATTATGAAAATGGATGAGGGGCTGGATACCGGCCCTGTCGCCATGGTTGAAAAAGTAGCGATCACCGAAAATATGACCACCGGTGAATTGCATGACAAACTGAGCATGACCGGCGCTGATCTGATGATCCGTGCGTTGGGCGCTTTAGAGCGTGAAAGTCTGGCACTGCGGGCGCAGGAAGAAGACGGTGTGCTTTATGCTGCTAAAATCGACAAGGCAGAAGCGCGGATTGATTGGTCAAAACCGGCGCTAACCGTTCATAATACCATTCGTGGCTTGTCGCCTTTTCCGGGCAGCTGGTGCGAGATGGAAATTAGCGGCAAAGTGGAACGCGTTAAAATTTTGCGCTCCCATCTAGCAGAAGGTTCCGGCGCAGCCGGTACAATTCTTGATGATAAGCTGACCATTGCGTGCGGCGAGGGGGCTGTGCAACTGCTGACCTTGCAGCGCGCTGGCGGCAAAGCTTTGCAGGCATCCGAATTTTTGCGCGGTGCTGCCGATTTACGGGTGCTTTAAAGCATGCCACGCTATCGGTTAACGGTTGAATATGACGGCACAGCTTATGTCGGCTGGCAGCGGCAGGAAAATGGTCACACCATTCAGGCTGCTATCGAGCAGGCATTCAAGCGCTTTACCGGTCAGGATTTAACGCTTGGCGCTGCCGGACGTACCGATGCAGGTGTGCATGCTCTGGCACAGACTGTGCATGTGGATCTGGAACGTGACTGGTCGGCGGGCAAAATCCGTGAGGCCTTGAACGCCCATCTGGCGCAATGGCAGGAAACTGTCAGCATCATCAATGTGCAGAAAACGGTCGATCATTTTGATGCGCGTTTTTCTGCCCGTGGCCGTCATTATCTCTATCGTATTCACAATCGCCGCCCACCATTAAGCATTGATCTCAATCGTGCATGGTGGGTGTCGAAGCCGCTTGATCATGAAAAAATGCACGAGGCTGCACAACTGCTTCTCGGCGAGCATGATTTCACCACCTTTCGTGCCACCCAGTGTCAGGCCAAAAGCCCGATCAAAACACTTGATCGGCTGGATGTGACACGCAATGGTGAGATCATCGAAATTCGGGCATCGGCGCGTTCTTTCCTGCATAATCAGGTGCGCTCACTTGCTGGCAGCCTGATGGAAGTCGGTTCCGGTCGCTGGACAAAAGATGATCTGGTTGCAGCACTGGAAGCGCGCGAGCGTTCGCGTTGCGGCACTGTTGCACCGCCTTACGGGCTTTATCTGATCGGTGTGGATTACGACGATCCGGTTTAATAACCGGCGCTAAAATCATAATTGATGCCGAAAAGCTCTTGTAGTGCGAGTGTGATGAAAAACGACAGCATGAACATGGCGATATAAAAAGGCAGCGCAAAACCTGTTGGTTTTTGCAGCGCAACCCGCGTTAAGCGATAGCTCATCGCAATAATGACAATCATAAAACCAAGCGAGACAAAGGTTAAAGTATCGCTGCGCTGTTGCATGAATAATTGCCACAGACTGATGGGTGCAAAAGCCCATGCCAGCAAAGCCGTGCCCCAATTGCTGGCTATGACATAAGGGGCAAAGCGTTTGGCAATGCCGATTTTGCTGACAACGAGACCCAGAAGAAAGATCGGCAAAATCCATGCGGTAACATCGACAATGGCCGCTTTGATAACGATGGATAAGCGCATCGCGGTTTCTTCACGCCCGCCGGTGAGTTCTGCGGCATAGGCAACCCAGCCCGCAAGCAGTGGCGGCAGGCTGACAAGGATGGCGTAAAAAGAACGCCAGAAACCATCGGCTGAAATATCAAGATAGGCGAAACCATCCGGCTTGCCGGTCATCATACGCCAGACGCCGTAAAAATAGCGGTAAATTGTGTCGATTGTTGGCAAAGTTCACAAACCTTAACTGGCGCGGCGGGGAAGAATTGGCTTTAAGTTTAGGAAAACAAACGCAAAAATACAACCGATAGTGTTTGCCTTATTGGCGGCATGTTTCGTAGGTATTTATTAATTCTCCAGTCGATGTAAAGTTTTAATATCGGTTTACATCCCCCTATCAGACGAGGACTTTGTCCTCGTCTTTTTTATAGGCGAGAGTTGGTTTTAATCGCGCAAAAGATCGTTGATCAATGTTTTTGAGCGGGTACGCGCATCAACGCGTTTGACAATAACCGCGCAATAAAGGCTTGGGCCCGGCTGACCATTTGGCATCATTTTGCCCGGTAATGCACCTGCAACCACCACCGAATAGGGCGGCACTTCGCCATAGGTAATGGTGCCGGTTTCGCGGTCAATGATCTTGGTGGACTGGCTGATGAAAACACCCATGCCAAGCACGGCACCTTCACGGATAATGCAGCCTTCCACCACTTCGGAGCGTGCGCCGATAAAGCAATGGTCTTCAATGATGGTCGGGCCTGCTTGCAATGGCTCTAAAACGCCGCCAATGCCTACACCGCCGGAAAGATGCACATGTTTGCCGATCTGTGCGCATGAGCCAACGGTTGCCCAGGCATCCACCATGCTGCCTTCGCCTACATAGGCGCCGACATTGACGAAGGACGGCATCAGCACGGCCTTTGGTGCGATATAGGCCGAATGTCTGACCACACAATTAGGCACAGCACGGAAGCCAGCCTGCTGAAACTCTTGTTCACCCCAGCCATCAAATTTGGATGGCATTTTATCCCACCATGATGATTGATCAGGCGAACCGCTGATCAATGCCATTGGCTTGAGACGGAAAGAAAGCAGCACGGCTTTTTTCAGCCATTGATGGGTATGCCAGTTACCATCTGCTTGTTTTTCTGCAACACGCAGTTTGCCTTCACCCAGTAATTGCAGGGCATGTTCTACAGCATCACGAGTTTCACCTTTGGTATCAGGCGTAATAGCTTCAGCTTGCATAAATGCATTTTCAATGATGTTTTGCAGAGAATTCAAATCAGGATGTTTCATTGTTTGAGACTTTTTTGTGAGCAGCTAAATACTGCGACCGTAATTAAAATAAGACTTATGATTTATGGATAATGGAAACACAAAGCACACGCAATCTTGATCTAAAAACTCAGAATGATTTTTTTATTCGCGCATCTAATGCTATGCATCGTTGAGTGATGATGTGAAATAACTGGAATGAGACAGGATAACATATGAATCCGATTGAAAAAAACGGTTGGACGCCATTTCCGAACTCACAGGAAGCTGTGAAACAGGCTGCTGAAGTGCCTGTAACCCCACAAACCACATCAGACGCTTATCGTTTGGCTTTTACGGATAATGATTTTCTGACACGACGTGAATTGCGTCCGGTTCGTTTGCAATTGGAATTGCTCAAGCCTGAAATGGTGCTTGCTGATCGGGGCATCAAGTCAACGGTTGTGCTGTTTGGTGGTGCGCGTATTCCGGAGCCTGGCGGCGAAGCATGGGCTGCCAAAAATGAGCTGCAGAAGAAAAATCTGGAAGCCAATGCCAAATATTACGAAGAAGCACGCCAATTTGCGCGTATGTGTTCTGAATATTCGGCAACCACTTATTATCGTGAATTTGTTGTCGTAACGGGTGGCGGCCCCGGTGTGATGGAAGCGGGTAACCGCGGCGCGCAGGATGTTGGCGCACCGAGCATCGGTTTGAATATTGTGCTGCCGCATGAGCAGGCGCCCAATCTCTATGTCACACCGGAACTGTGCTTCAACTTCCATTATTTTGCGATCCGCAAGATGCACTTCCTGATGCGCGCCAAGGCTTTTGCAGTTTTCCCGGGCGGCTTCGGTACAATGGATGAGCTGTTTGAAACAATGACGCTGATCCAGACCAACCGCATGGACCCTGTGCCTTTGCTATTGTTTGGCAAAGAGTTCTGGAGCAAGGCAATCAATATTGATTATCTGGCCGAGCAGGGGACAATTTCACCATCTGATGTCGATCTTCTGACCTTTGTCGATACAGCAGATGAAGCATGGGAAGAAGTGAAGCGCTTCTATTCGCTTTAAGCACAATAAAAAGGCGGCTGATTTTTAATCTGCCGCCTTTTTTATCTGTCTGATCAGAGAACTGATTTCAGGAATGTACCGATATCATCGGTTACATAGTCCACTTCATCGGTAAAGCCTTGGTCGCTTTCCCAGATTTCTGAAAAAGTCGGCTCGAAATTATTCGGTACAATCAGCACGGTTTTCATGCCAAGATTTTTCGGCACTGTGAGATTACGCGCGAGATCTTCAAACATCACTGATTTTGTCGGATCGACGGAGAATTTCTGCAAGAAACCGTCATAAGTGGCTTGTGCCGGTTTAGGTGTCAGATCGGCTGCGACAATGTCAAAAATGTCGTCAAAGCAATCAAGAATACCAAGCTGGCTTGCTGCGCGCTCCGCATGGGTGCGGTCACCATTGGTGAAGATAAAACGGCGGCCGGGCAATTGTTTGAGTGTAACTGCCAAATCCGGATCAGGCTTCAGCCATGTATAATCAATATCATGCACTTTCATCAGAAAGTCATCGGGATCGATATTGTGGACTTCCATCAAGCCTCTGAGCGTGGTGCCATAATCACGGTAGAACTGCTTTTGCAGTTTGCGTGCATCATCATGGTCGAGCTGTAAAAGCTCCCGAATATAGGCTGTCATCCGCACATCAATTTGCGAAAACAAATTGGTTTCATGCGGATAAAGCGTGTTGTCTAGATCAAACACCCAATCAGTAATGTGGGAAAAAGCTTGAGCATCCGGCTTGTTGGTCATCGTATCCTCAATAAAAACAAGCAGCCGGCATTGTTAAAATACCGGCTGCCACAGACAAGAAACGCTTGAAAATTTTAGCGTACGATCAGAGTGCCGGCACCACGCTCGGTGAAGAGCTCAAGCAGGATGGAATGCGGGGTTTTACCATTAAGGATAACCACACCTTCAACACCGCGATTGATGGCTTCAATGCAGGTTTCCACTTTAGGGATCATGCCGCCGGAAATAGTGCCGTCTTTAATCAAAGCTTTGGCGTCAGCAATCGACAATTCTTTGATCAGGTTTTTGTCTTTATCCAAAACGCCCGGAACATCGGTGAGGAACAACAGACGTGTCGCCTTACAAGCACCGGCAATGGCACCAGCAAAAGTATCGGCATTGATATTGTAGGTGTGGCCGTCACGACCCGGCGCAACAGGTGCAATGACAGGGATCATTTCCGAGCGGGCAAGCAGATCAAGCAATGTGCGATCTACTTCAACCGGCTCACCTACAAAACCAAGGTCGAGGACGCGCTCGATGTTTGAATCCGGATCAACAACAGTTTTACGTGCTTTTTCAGCAAAAACCATATTGCCGTCTTTACCGCAAAGACCGATCGCCCATTCGCCTTCAGCATTGATGAGCGCAACGATTTCTTTGTTGATGGAACCAGCCAGTACCATTTCAACGATTTCGACGGTCTTTTCGTCAGTGACGCGCAAGCCGCCTTCAAAGCGCGATTCAATACCGAGTTTGGTGAGCATCGCTTGAATCTGCGGGCCACCGCCATGAACGACGATCGGATTGATGCCGGATTGTTTGAGCAGTGCGATGTCGCGGGCAAAGGCTTTGCCGAGTTCCGGATTGCCCATGGCGTGACCGCCATATTTCACCACGACATTTTTATTCTCGTAACGCTGCATATATGGCAGTGCTGCGGATAAAAGTTGAGCTTGTACTTCGGCATTCTGTTCAGGTGTATTGGTCATTACATTATCCATAGCAGCAAACGGACATAAAAGTGATTTATTACAGAAAAGCATTCCTGACGGAATGCTTCAACTGGTCTTTTCTGATCAATCAGGCTTCTTTGGCAACAAGCGCGATGGCAGCGCGTAATTCTTCAAAACCGATGCCTTTTTCTGAAGAAGTGGCAATGATACCAGGGAAGCAGGCAGCGCGTTTGATGGTGAGTTTCTTGGTTTCTTCCATCAGGCGCGGAATACCGGCCGGTTTGATCTTGTCGATTTTGGTCAGCACGATCTGGTAGGAGACCGCAGCTTTATCGAGGAGGTCGAGTACTTCGGCATCGTTCTTTTTGATGCCGTGACGCGAATCGATCAGCACATAAACGCGCTTCAACGTGGTACGGCCGCGCAAATAATCAAATACCAGTCGTGTCCACGCATCGACCTGTGATTTCGGCGCTTCGGCAAAACCGTAACCTGGCATATCGACGAGGGCGAGCGGTGGCAGGTCGCCATCTTCACCGGAATAACCATCCGGCACAAAATAGTTGAGCTCTTGTGTACGGCCCGGCGTGTTCGAGGTACGGGCCAAGCCTTTTTTCGTTACCAGTGCATTGATGAGCGAAGATTTGCCGACATTGGAGCGT
>JAEWHQ010000264.1 GCA_023387715.1 Pseudomonadota bacterium
CATCACGACTTTGCCCGGGAGAAATTTCAAGGTCGCCGGATTTGGCGTTGTTTCTGTCTGGATGAACATTTCGTTCTCCCGCGTTGGGCAGTTTTCAAGCTTTTTTAAGGCGCTTAAAGCTGCAGAAAGAGATTATCGGGATATAATGGCCGAAGCACACTATATCATACCTTGGAACTATTCTAATAAACGGGAATGACAAAAGAGGCAAGCCCGATCATGATCAGAACAGTCAATAAAACATGACAATTTTTATCAATATAGTGTGATCAGGCCACTGCATCAATATCTTCATCACTTAAATTCGCAGGAATCACAGTGACGGGAATAGGGAAGGATGCGCTTTTACCGGCCAGCATCTGGATGAGGGGGCCGGGGCCTTCTTTGCCTGAGGCAGCCGCCAGAACCAGAATGGCAATATCCTGATCTTCTTCAACCAGGTTTTGCAATTCTTCAGTGGTTTCACCGGCACGCACAATCAGCTCAGGCTCAAGCCCTTGCTTTTCACGCACTTGGGTGGCGAGCTTTTCCAGTGCCAAACGGGCACGTTCTTCGGCCTCAGAGCGCATGATTTCGCCAACGCCCAGAAAATGCTGGAAATCCGATGTATCAATAACAAACATCAAAACCAGCGCGCCGCCGGTGTTTTTAGCGCGTCTTGATGCATAAGCGACAGCACGCCCGCATTCAGGCGTATCATCAATAATGACCAGAAATTTGCGGCGGTGTCCGGCTTCCCGGCTCAATCGTTTTGAAACCATTTGACCAATCTGCCATTTCAGAACATTTGCTGCAAGCGCCATGATGATAAATCAGCATGGCGCCTGACGATTATTGAAGTGGATTATTCAAAAAGCTTAGTTCTGCAACCAGCCGATAATATTGCGAACATCTTTCATTGTCTGTTCGGCAATCACACCGGCACGTTCACCGCCATCTTTCAGCACGCTGTCGATATAAGCAGGGTCTGCGATTAGTTTCCGCATTTCCTGTGTGATCGGTGACATCTGCGCGACTGTCAAATCAGCAAGGGATGCTTTGAATTCGGAGAACTGCTTGCCGCCGAAATCGCGCAACACATCTTGCTTGGACACACCGGAAAGAGCTGCATAAATGCCGATCAGATTGTCAGCTTCCGGACGGCCTGTCAGACCATCAAGCTCTGATGGAATAGCATCCGCATCAGTTTTGGCTTTGCGGATTTTCTTTGTGATGGTTTCGGCATCATCAATCAGGTTGATGCGTGACAAATCCGACGGGTCGGATTTCGACATTTTCTTGGTGCCGTCACGCAGCGACATGATGCGCATTGCAGGACCGGAAATCATCGGCTCTGTAAGCGGGAAATAACCGGTCACAGTTTCATCGCCAACTGCCATTTCCACACCAATGCCGAGATCGGCAATGCGGGCGGAATAGTCGTTGTTGAATTTTTGTGCGATGTCGCGGGTTAGTTCCAGATGCTGTTTCTGATCATCGCCCACCGGCACATGGGTGGCGCGGTAAAGCAGGATGTCAGCAGCCATCAGGCTCGGATAAGCAAAAAGGCCGAGCGAAGCATTTTCGCGGTCTTTACCGGCTTTATCCTTAAACTGTGTCATGCGGCTCATCCAGCCGATGCGCGCGATACAGTTGAAAACCCATGCCAGTTCAGCATGCTGAATGACACGGCTCTGGTTGAAAACAATGTTTTTCTTCGGATCAATACCGGCAGCCAGATAGGCGGCGGTGATCTCGCGGGTGGCTTGTGACAGTTCTGCCGGATCCGGTGAAACGGTCAGGGCATGCATATCCACGACGCAATAGACGCACTCATGTTCGTCCTGCAATTCAACCCAGCGCTTGATAGCGCCGAGATAGTTGCCGAGGTGGAGATTACCGGTTGGCTGTGCACCGGAAAAAATTCGTTCTTTAAAGCCACTCATTTTTGTAATTTCCTCAAGCTGTTGGAAAGCCGGGCGAGTATCGTTTTCATACATATGATGATCAGGCATACTCTGACTTGGTTATATTAAGAGCGACGTATGTGGTTTGGACGCATGCGGACGCTCTTCAACAGCAGCACTCGTGCCAGAGCGTGAAGAACCAAGCAAGCTATTTTTATATTTATGCGGCTTTTGATTTCTTGCGCATATTGTTACGAAGCATCGAAATGCTTGCGCCACCGGTGGCAAAAGCTGCGCCGAAATAGGTAATCATGGCGCAGATAACCAGAAGACCAACGGTTAAAGCCTGTATGCCAAAGCCCGCACTTCTTTGCAGATAATCAGACAGATAATCCGCACTAAAATAAAGCATGGCTGCCATGATAGCTGCTGACAAAATAAGACGCGGTACACGGCTGATAAGCTGTGCATCATAAGCCCAATGACCGCGATAAATCAGCAGGCTCAAAAGCATAATTGCATTTGCCCACCCAGCGACCACTTCTGCGGTGGCAATGCCCCAGACACCCCAGATCGGGAATAAAGTGAGGGCGAGCGACACATTGATCACAACTGCAATACCGGCAAAAATCATCGGTGTGCGGGTATCTTCACGGGCAAAAAAGCCGGGCAAAAAGGCTTTGATCAGCACAAAGGCCGGCAAGCCAATGCCGTAAATGGCGAGAATATGAGCAACAATAAGTGTGGAATCGGCACTGAATTGTCCGCGTTCAAACAGCAGGCGCACGATTGGTGTGGCAAAAACCAGCAAAGCAGCAGCCGCTGGCAGGGTTAAAAACAGTGTAAATTCAACCGAGCGGTTTTGTAGGTTTCCGGCTTCCTTGTCATTGCCGCTTTGTAAAGCGCGCGACAATTCGGGCAGTAAAACAGTGGCAACCGCAATCCCCACCACGCCAAGCGGCAATTGTGATATACGGTCGGCATAAACTAGGGACGAAACCGCGCCATCTTGCGACGAGGCAATATTGGTGTTGATTAAAAGGTTAATCTGCGTGATGCCGCCGGTGATCGCAGCAGGCAGAGCCAGCACTAACAGTCGGCGCACATTAGGGGTGAGCTTTGGAAAACGGAAGCCGATTTTAATGCCTGCATTGCGCACTGCGCCCCAGACGATTGCCAGCTGCACCAAACCAGCGGCCATCACGCCCCATGAAAGACCAAGGCCGATATCAAGCGCATCATAACCCTGCCACCATGCCCAGACCAGCACGGCAATGAGGATGATGTTGAGGAAAACCGGTGCAATGGCGGCAGCAAAAAAGCGATGTAAAGTGTTGAGCATCCCGCCCATCATTGCCGCCAGCGACATACAGGCCAGATAAGGAAACATGATAACGGCCAGACGCACCGTATGCTCATATTTGACCGGATCATCAACAAAGCCCGGTGCGATGACAGTGCGCACCAAAAACGGCATGGAAAGCTCCATGGCAATGGTCAGCACCAGCAAAATCGTAAACAGAACGCCAAAAACTTCTTCGGAAAATTTACGTGCGCCTTCCATGCCGTTCTTTTCAATCTCTTTGGAAAAGAGCGGCACGAAGGCGGTGTTAAGCGCGCCTTCAGCAAAAAGACGACGGAAGGTGTTGGGAAACCGAAAGGCGGCATTAAACGCATCCGCAACAGGGCCGGTACCCAGCGCTGCGGCCATCATCATTTCACGGGTGAAGCCGAAAATACGGCTCATCAAAGTGCCCGATGCGACGGTCGCGAATTTTTTAACCAAGCTCATAGGATCAATGCCTGTCAGTTACCCGTTTGTGCGGTTGTTTTGGCCGCTGTTTCGTCATTCAAAAGGGTGAGAAGTTTGCGTTTAATATTATTCTGTTTGGTCGTTGAGGCGATTTTTTCGCCGTTTAAATCTGTCACATAAAATGTATCAACAACCTTTTCACCGTAGGTGGTGATATGGGCGGATGCAATATTGAGCGACAGATCGGAAATCACACCGGTTAATTCCCATAACAGGCCGGGGCGGTCGAGCCCTTTTACTTCCAAAACAGTAAATTTATTTGAAAGACTGTTATTGATCACCACGCGCGGCTCAATACGGAATGTTTTGGGCGTGCGTTTTGGTTTGATTTTCTTTGCCATCACATCAGGCAGATGGGCAATGCCTGCCAATGCGTCTTCAATCAGCTGGCCAACGCGCTCGGCGCGGCGGCGTTCATCTTCATCAAGCTCAAAAGCGCGGCTGATCAAAATCGTGTCTAAAGCGCGCTCATCACGGGTGGTGAAAATCTGCGCGTCAACAATATTGGCACCTGCTGCCGCACAAGCACCGGTGATGACAGTGAGAAGGCGGGGCGAATCGGGTGCTAAAACCGTGATTTCAGTGACGGCTTCAAAGCGATGCGGTTGTGCAAGTGTTGCGACATTGCGCTTTTGCGTGTCAGCCTGTCTGATAAAATCGGCATGCCGGATCTGATCTTCCAAAGGCACAGTCAGCAAATAATTGGTATAAAGAAGCGGAATATAGGCGTTGACGGCCTCTTCCGGCCAGTTTTCCAAACTTTGTGCAAGCAATTGTCGGGCTTTTTCGCCGCGCTCCGTGCGCGAGGCCTCGGAAAAACCACCGGTTAAAACTAGCTCGGTTTCATAATAGAGGGTGCGCAGCAACTGGCCTTTCCAGCCATTCCAGACGCCGGGGCCAACGGCTTTGATATCGCAAACAGTCAGGATAAGCAGAAGCTTCAGGCGGTCTTTGGTTTGCACAATGTCTGCAAAATCCTGAATGGTTTTGCGGTCGTTGAGATCACGCGACTGGGCAATTTTGCTCATGGTCAGATGTTGTTCGATCAACCATGCAACCGTATCTGTTTCGGAAGCCGTCAAGCCAAAGCGCGGACAAAGCTTGCGGGCAATCCGCGCTCCGGCCACTGAGTGCGCTTCGGGGCGGCCTTTAGCGATATCATGTAAGAAAAGCGCGACATAAAGAATATTGCGCGCGGTTTTCAGTGATGCCATCAGCTCGTTGGAAAGCGGGTGTTCTTCCTCCAACGTGCCGTGTTCGATTTCCGACATTACTTTGATGGAGCGTAAGAGATGCTCGTCCACCGTATAATGGTGATACATGTTGAACTGCATCATCGCGACGATACGGCCAAAATCAGGAATGAATTTGCCCAGCACGCCGGTTTCGTTCATGCGGCGCAAAATCAGTGCCGGATCACGCGGTGAGGTGACGATTTCCAGAAATAATTTGTTAGCTTCCGGATTTTCACGCAAATCAGTTTTGATGAGCTTTAATGAGCGCGAAACCTGCTGCATGGCAACAGGATGCAGCGCCAGCCCATGTTTATCGGCTAGATGAAACAGGCGGATGATATTGACCGGATTTTCCTGAAAAACCGTATCACGGGCAATATTGATACGGTGGTTTGCATCGACAAAATCACTGCCGCGGCTGAGTTTGCGCTTATGCGGTTCGCTGCTGATATAAATCTGGTTATAGCCGGGCACATTTTTCACTTGCTGCTCTTCCAAAGCAGCGCAGATGATGCGGGTTAAATCACCGACATCTTTGGCCACCAGAAAATAATGCTTCATGAAGCGCTCGACGGCATTTTGACCCGGATGTGCGGTATAACCAAGCCGTTCGGCAATGTCGGGTTGCAGCTCGAAAGACAGGCGCTCAGTGGCGCGGTTGGTGAGAAAATGCATATGGCAGCGCACTGCCCAGAGAAAATCTTTGGCCTTATTAAACAAGCGATGTTCAGCACGCGATAAAACGCCAAGTTTGACCAGTCCCTCGCTGCTGCGAATGCCGTAGAAATAACGCGCAATCCAGAAGAGGGTTTGCAGGTCGCGCTGTCCGCCTTTGCTTTCCTTGACATTCGGCTCAACGAGATAGCGCGTGACACCGGATTTTTGGTGGCGCAGATCACGTTCATGCAGCTTGGCGGCAATAAATTCAGGGCCTGTTCCGGCTACAACTTCACTTTCAAAGCGGCTTTGCAGCTGCTCAAAAAGAGAGAGATCACCAATCAGTAAGCGATTTTCCAGCACCGATGTGCGGATGGTCATATCTTCCAGCGACAGCCGGATTGTATCATCAATATTGCGGGTGGCGTGGCCAACTTTCAGCTTCATATCCCATAGCATATAGAGGATATATTCCACCACCTGCTCGCCCCAGGGCGTCTGTTTATAGGGGAGCAAAAATAGTAAATCGATGTCGGAGCCGGGTGCTAAACCACCGCGGCCATAGCCGCCCACCGCGACAATCGCCATGGTTTCTGCCATCGACGGATTATTGACCGGATAGATGCGGGTGGTGACAAAATTATAAAGCGCATGGATGAGGACATCCATCAAATGAGAAATACGTCTGGCACATAAAGTGCCGCCGCCATCTTGGGCGAGCATTTTTTCAGCCGCTTCCAAGCCTTGTTGGCGCGTTTCTTTCAGCAGACATAAAATATCACGGCGTAATTCGTGGGCAGGGCGCTGGCTTTCAGCCAGCAGATTGAATTTTGCAATAAAGGCTTCTTCGTCAATCGTCTGGAGTATTTTCAAGAGACTGCCTCATATTGCATTGTTTTAAAATATCAAACGCCGGCACCACGATGTGAGGCCGGCGTTTAATCTAATCGAAGCTTTGCTTAGTTGGAAGCATTATAGGCAGTGATTGCTGCCATATTGACGATGTCGGTATCTTTCGCACCGAGGCTGACAATCTGGGCAGGCTTATCAAGGCCAACCAAGAGAGGGCCAATCACCGTTGCGCCGCCCAGTTCTTGCAGCATATCGGCTGCAATGGTCGCCGAGTGGTGATCCGGTGTGATCAGCACATTGGCAGGGCCGGAAAGGCGGATGAACGGATATTGCGCCATCAGCTTGCCGTTGAGCGCTACTTCTGCGCTCATTTCGCCATCAAATTCGAAGTCCACATGGCGTTTTTCCAAAATGCGGACAGCTTCCTGAATGGTTGCAGAGCGCTCGCCGCCCATATGGCCGAAGGTGGAATAAGCAGTAAGAGCCACGCGCGGGGTATAGCCCATGCGGCGTGCCATACCGGCTGCTTCCACAGCAATATCGGCCAGTTCTTCCGCAGATGGTGATTCATGCACGGCTGTGTCGGCGATAAAGACTGTGCGGTCGCGGCAGATAGCGATAGAAACACCAACCACGCGGTGACCTGGCTTGCTGTCGATCACGCGGCGCACATCTTCAAGGCCGGTGGCGTAATTGCGAGTGATACCGGTGACCATGCCGTCTGCATCACCAAGGGCAACCATGCAGGCTGCAAAATGGTTACGGTCATTGTTGATCAGGCGGTGGCAATCACGGAACAAGAAGCCCTGACGCTGCAACTTCTGATAAAGATAATCAGCATAAGCCGTATTGCGGCTGGAAAGACGCGCATTGATGATTTCAATATTCGGCTTACCCAGATCAACACCGGCAGCTTCTGCGGTCGCGCGGATACGGTCTTCACGGCCAACCAGAATGGCAGTGCCAAGCTCCTGATTAACGAATGAAACAGCGGCACGCATGACCTGTTCTTCTTCACCTTCGGCAAAGACAATACGTTTTGGCTTGCTGCGCACGCGCTCATAAATGCCACGCAATGTCGATGCAATCGGATCGCGACGCGCTGACAATTCGCGTGCATAGGCATCAAGATCGGTGATTGCGCGACCGGCAACACCGGTATCCATCGCAGCTTTGGCAACAGCCACTGAAACTGAAGCCAGCAAACGCGGATCAAACGGCACCGGAATGATATAATTGCGGCCAAAGCGCGGGCGGTTGCCCTGATAGGCGGCCACAACATCGTCCGGCACATCTTCACGGGCAA
>JAEWHQ010000265.1 GCA_023387715.1 Pseudomonadota bacterium
CTGACTATCAGGCTTTGAACGCAGAAATAAAAGGCAACTGCTGTGCCAGCGATTGCATCAAATTTTGCTAATGCGCCATTGGCAGTGACTGCACCGGTAAAGACAATACCAACTGCAATCACCCACATGGGCAGAATGAAGCTGATAAATGATGGCGTTGCGTAAAGTTCGCCAGCACACAGTAAAAGAGCGCCGCTTATGATTAACAACATGCCGCGTGTAAGGCTGCCTGAGATGCCCCATCGGCCAATAATGTTTTTCACAAAGCGGGTGGTTATCACCATGACGATTGCAACTGTTGCAAAACAAATGCTGAAAATAGTTGGTGAATATCCGGCTTGATCCATCAGCACGCGCGGTGCAGTGGAGAAAAACACGAAAAAGCTACCCATCGCAGTGCTGAAACCTAAGGTATAAACCCAAAATTGCGGGCTTAAAAAGATCGGCAGGATGGATGGTCTTTTTTGTGACACTGGTGCAGGCGCGGTTTCATGCCAGCGAAAAAGCGCATGGACAAAGGCAGCAGTGGCCATGATGGCGAGGCTGAAAAAGATAGCGCGCCAGCCGAAAGCCATATTGATCACTACGCCAATGAGCGGGCCGAGTGCCGGTACAAAAGCAAGGATCGAGCTGAAACTGCCATAAATGACAGCGCCTTCTGGCCGATTGGCGTAAACATCGCGTACTGTTGCAAAGGTTGCAACAAGCGCTGCGGATGCTCCGCAGCTTTGTGTAAAGCGAAACAGAACAAAGAAGGTGCCTTCTGTCGCGCAAGCTGCTCCGATGGAGCTGATAATAAAAAGTAGCGTGCCGCCAAGTAAAACCGGACGGCGGCCAATACGGTCAGATAGAGGGCCGAAAATAACCTGTCCGGCTCCCAACATCACCATATAAAGGCTTAGCGAGAGTTGGATCATGGCCGGTGTTGTGCCTAAAAACTCAGGCATGAAGGGAACAACGGGCAAATAAATATCCATCGCCAGTGAGGCGAGGACGTCAAAAGGTGCCATCAGCAGCAGTGCAGCTGACAGAGAATAAGCCCAAACAGGGCGTGGAGTAGTCATGATAAATCATCCGCTCTGGGATTTAAAAAAGAGCGGCATCTGCTTTATGAATTATCAGTAAAACCGGATAATACAGAACGCCGCAGCAACAAAAAGTTGATGCGGCTTATTTGGTTGCTTTTTCGACTTTCATCATAATGATGCCTCCAAACAGAGTGTTTACGAAAAGCGCATTTACCCTAAAGCTGTCATTTTCGCAACTATTTGCATGTGTAAATAGTTGGCCGTCTGCTCGGCGATCGGCGCATAGCTTGCCCAGTTTTCATCAACCTGCCCCAAATATGCAGCGCTGGCATGGGTCATAACCTGTGCCATTGTTTCCGGCAAAAGAGCGGCTGCCCAAAGTGCGGCTTGATCTTTACTGGTAAATTCACCTGTCTCGGCTGTGTACCACATCCGCGCCAGTGTCAGCAGCACATTGCGCTCATCGCCTTGAAAGTTGGCAAGTAAATCGGGAAGGCCGTGCAGCATGGCTTTGCGAATATCTGCGCTAGAAATGACGGGCAATAAGTATTCTTTGGCTTCGCCCCATAGGGGCACAGCCTCTTTATTTGCCTGCTCTAAAATCAGCGTCATCTCAGGATCGGCAACAGGTTTAGGTATTTCACCTTGAAGGAAACTCTCCCGCAACCATTCGCCATAAATAAAATCAGCCACGGCTGGGAAATGCGGTTTTTTTAATTCATCGAGAGTGAAGACAATTACTTCCAGACAACGCGCAGCTTCAGGGCGTGCCGGATAGGTTGAGGAAAGGTCGAGGAGAAATGCCAGCAGTTTCTTGCGTGTTTCATCGGGCAAGGATTGTTTGACGGCAACAAGAATATCAATGTCGCTTTGTGGTTTTAATCCGCTCGAAACCGCGGAGCCATGCAAATAAACAGCTAATAAATTCTCTCCCAAAAGTCCCGGTAAAAACCGGAGGGCAGTGTGTATTTGGTGCTGGGTAGTAATGGAGGGAACGGACATAGCAGGCTTTCAAGAAACATATATGCAACGGTGTTAGTAAGCTTTTGCACATTAATCAATTAAATGCTTGAATGTTGTGCAGAGTAAATTTATTTGTGATGTAAAAATGCGACGCATATTGCAGGCGCATTATCAGTTTATACAATCAGTGTGATCATTTCGAAGTACGGATTTTTAGATTGAAACGACCATTATGAGTGAAAAAATCCTCGTCAGTGCCTGCTTATTGGGGCAGCCGGTACGCTATAATGGCAAGGCCAAGACCTTGCACCATGTGCTGCTCGATCAATGGCGGGCAGAAGGCCGTGTTGTGTCTGTTTGTCCGGAGCTAAAGGGCGGCTTTAGTGTGCCGCGTTCGCCAGCTGAGATTGGGGCTGCGCAAACAGGCGAAGCTGTGCTTGCCGGAGAAGCGCAGGTTGTGGCGCTGGATGGTGAGGATGTAACTGCGCTTTTTGTTAAAGGTGCACAAGCCGCGCTTGATATAGCAAAGGCGCATCAATGCCGTTTTGCATTGTTGATTGATGGCAGTCCGTCTTGTGGCAGTGCTTTTATTTATGATGGTAGTTTCGGCAATCAAAAACATGACGGCAATGGTGTAACGGCTGCCTTACTGCGCAAAAACGGCATTGAGGTTTTCGCAGATCATGAGATTGAGCAATTACAACAGCGATTGCAGAATGTGGCTTGATAGCAGTGAAAAACAATCCCGATATCGTGATCCGTCGTGCACATCAGGGTGATGTGGCGGCGGTTGTGCAATTGTTTGATGATGCGATTGCCTGGTTTGTTCGTATCGGCAATGTTGGGCAATGGGGCAGCGAGCCGTGGTCTGCATCGCCACAGCGCATTGAGCGAATTGCCAGAGAATGTGCTTTGCCGGAAGCATGGGTGGCTGAAAATAATTCAATTGGCGTTTGTGGCGCGATGATTTTAGGCAATGCCATGCCTTATGTGCAGCCTGCATGCCAAGCAGAACTTTATGTGCGCATGCTGATCGCTTCACGCGATAAAGAGGCGCGCGGGACTGGACGAAAGCTTTTAGAATTTGCCGATGAGCGTGCCAAGGCGGTTGGTGTGAACCAGTTGCGGGTGGATTGCTATGGCGGAGGCAGCGGTGATCTGGTACGCTTTTATGAAGCTTGCGGCTATCAGCCTGTGACAACATTTGATGTTGATGGCTGGCCGGGGCAATTATTGTCACGCGCAATATGAGAAAACCTTATCGCGGCCACTGAGAGCCGCGATAAGGTATATTTTATGATCAGGTGACGGCATTTTTCGCGGCAAAGCGCGGCTCTTTCCAGCGCTCGGTACTCAGCACATCGCGCAGCACTTCAACCGCATTCCAGACATCTTCAAAGCTGATATAAAGCGGCGTGAAGCCGAAACGCAAAACATCCGGCGCACGGAAATCACCAACAACACCATCGGCAATCAACGCTTGCATGACTTCATAAGCATGCGGATGGGTGAAGCCCACTTGCGAGCCACGTTCTTCATGCTTGCGCGGAGTGATGAGTTGCAGGTCAAAACCTTTACAGCGCTCTTCCACCAAGTCGATGAAAAGATCGGTCAGTGCGAGGCTTTTGCTGCGCAAATCCGCCATGTTGACGCCTTGCCATGCTTCCAATGCACCATTGAGCGATTGCATGGAAAGAATTGGTTGCGTCCCGCAGAGAAAACGGGCAATGGCTGGTGCTGCTTCATATTGCTGCTCAAAAGCAAAGGGGCGCGCATGTCCCCACCAGCCCGAAAGCGGCTGGCGTGCTTGTGTCTGATGACGTTCGGCAACATAGATGAAAGCAGGTGCGCCGGGGCCGCCATTGATATATTTATAGGTGCAGCCAACGGCAAAATCGGCATTGCAATCATCAAGCTGAACATCCAGTGCACCGGCACTGTGGCACAAGTCCCAGACGACCAATGCGCCTGCTGCCTGAATGCGGGCAGTCATCGCCTTCATATCATGCAGATAGCCACTGCGATAATTGACATGGTTTAACAAAACCACCCCGACATCATGAGAAAGCAGCTCTTCGATTGTATCGCCGTCAACACCTTGCAATTTCAGGCTCAGCTGTGGCTGGCTGGCGACGAAACCTTCAGCGATATAAAGATCAGTCGGGAAGCTTGCGCCTTCTGCGACAATCACTTTACGATCTGGACGCAGGCTTGCAGCAGCGCTTAAAGCCTTGAAAATATTAATCGAAGTGCTGTCGCAAACTGCGATTTGGCCCTTGGCGGCACCAGTCAGTGCACCGACCTGATCGCCAAGTTTCAAAGGCAGCTCAAACCAGCCGGCACTGTTCCAGCTGCGGATGAGGTCTTGTCCCCATTCAGCATGTGCCGCACGTTCAAGTGCGGCAAGGGCTGATTTAGGCGCTGGCCCCAAGGAGTTGCCATCCAGATAAATCATGTTTTCCGGAATGGTAAAGCGCTCGCGAAATTGACGCAAACCATCATTGGCGTCCCGATTTCGTATCACTTCCAGTGTTATATCTTGCGACATAAGCTGTCTCCTGTTTTCAAATTAACGCAAACCGAGGCGGCGGATATAGATGACGGTAATAAAGCTCAAAGCACTGCCGAAGGCCAGATAAATTGCCGGTGCCAGATTGGAGCCGGTGGCATTGATCATCCATGCAATGATGAATGGCGCAAAGCCGCCAAAAATAGTCACGGCAAAGCTATAGCTCATCGAAAGACCGGCACCGCGCGAACGAGTCGGGAAGAGCTCGGACATCAGGGCTGCGAGCGGCCCCGAATAGCCGGTGAGTGCAAAGGCCAAAGCTCCTAGCAGAATATGGAAAGCCAGAACCGATACATGGCTGTCGAGATAGGCAAAGCCCGGAATAATGCCAACAGCAATGATCAGCGAGGCGGCAAGCATGGTTGGGGTG
>JAEWHQ010000314.1 GCA_023387715.1 Pseudomonadota bacterium
ATCATAGCAAAAGCATTAATTTTTCGGGCTTTTGTTAAGGTTTAGCTCAAAGGCGGAACGAATCGGCGACGAATCGACACTGAATCACTATTCGCCCTTTGTTCACACTCTATCTGGTGATCACTCACGCAAAGAGGCACTAAATAAGATGACAGGGCTGCCATAAACCCTGTCATAATAAGCAATTTGGCCGCTTTTTTGTTAACCTTTGAGCGCTTTTGCTGGTTTAAACGCTCAGTCGCGTTCGACGCAAAGTGCAACGCCCATTCCACCGCCGATGCACAAAGTGGCAAGGCCGCGCTTTAAATTGCGCTGCTGCATGGCATAGAGCAAAGTTGTCAGCACCCGTGCGCCTGAAGCGCCAATCGGATGTCCGATGGCAATCGCCCCGCCGTTCACATTCACAATCGCCGGATCAAGTTTCAAATCGCGCACCACGGCGCAGGATTGAGCGGCAAAAGCTTCATTCGCCTCCACCAGATCAAGATCATCCACTGTCCAGCCAGCCTTTTGCAAGGCTTTCTGCGAGGCCGGAATTGGCCCTGTGCCCATAATTGATGGATCAACACCGGCCGTTGCCCAAGAAACGATTCGCGCCAATGGCTTCACTTGACGCTTTTCAGCCTCAGAGGCACTCATCAGCACGACAGCCGCTGCACCATCATTAATGCCCGACGCATTGCCTGCCGTGACCGTGCCTGCCTTGTCAAAAGCAGGGCGCAGCTTGGCCATTGTTTCCAGTGTAGCACCGTGACGGATATATTCATCTTCACTGACGGTGATATCGCCTTTGCGGCTTTTCACCACTACCGGCACGATCTCGTCTTTAAAGCGACCGGATCTTTGTGCGTCTTCGGCTTTATTTTGAGAATCAACCGCAAACTGATCCTGTGTCTCACGGCTCAACTGCCATTGGGTGGCAATATTTTCAGCCGTAATGCCCATCGGATAGCCAAAGAAAGCATCAGTCAGACCATCCTTCATCATGGTATCGACCATTTTAAAATCGCCCATCTTCACACCGCTGCGCAGATGCGCGCAATGCGGAGCCATCGACATGGATTCCTGACCACCAGCGACCACAATATCGGCATCACCTGTTAAAATCTGCTGCATACCAACCGCAACAGCACGAAGACCCGAACCACAAAGCTGATTGAGGCTGAAAGCGGTAGTTTCATTCGGACAACCTGCAAGTTTAGCGGCTTGGCGCGCCGGATTTTGTCCCTCACCAGCGGTTAAAACCTGACCAAACACCACTTCATCAACATCTTCAGGCGCAACACCTGCACGCTGCAAAGCTGCGGCAATCGCAGTCGCTCCCAGTTCATGTGCCGGTACATTGGCAAAGGCACCGTTGAAACTACCCACAGGTGTGCGAGCCGCACTGGCAATCACAATCACATCATTCATGGCTGACATCAGATCTCAAGCTCCCGGTTTGCTAGCTTTTAGCGCCGCAATTTATATTCTTGCCCATACAGTAATCACAAAAGAGCCGATAAACAACAAAACAGACGCAACCTCTCCTCCATCAAACGGCTAAGCCTTGCATACGCGCTGATCCTTCACGCTTTAGATTAAGTGTTTCTCCCATACATTGAAGCTTATCTCGTGCAATATCCAGCCAAGGCCGTTAGATTGGTGACAGAAAATCACAGGAGTTTTTCATGTCGAAACTTACCCTCGCCAAAGCCAACCAGATGATCAACGGCGCATTGGAACGCGCTAAAGAAGCTGGCATGCAGCCGCTTTCAGTTGTTGTACTGGATGCAGGCGGCTATGTGACCGCGTTTCAGCGTCAGGACGGTTCATCAAACTTACGCTTCGCCATTGCTTCCGGCAAAGCTTACGGCGCATTGGCTGTGGGCAAAGGCTCACGCTGGCTGAACGATCAGGCTAAAGACCGCCCGCATTTCCTCGAAGGTCTTTCCAATGTTTCCGGCGGCAAAATCGTTGCTGTTCCAGGTGGCGTACTGATCAAAAATGCAGAGAACGAAATTCTCGGCGCTGTCGGCATCACCGGTGACACATCAGACAATGACGAGCTGGCAGCAATTGCCGGTATTGAAGCCGCAGGCTTCACCGCTGTTGCCAACTAATCAGCATCACTGACAACAAAAAAAGCCTCCGTGCGGGAAACTACACGGAGGCTTTTTTATGTGCCTGTTGATAAGCAAGCTTAAAAACAAATAAAAACACCGCGCGAAATTCGCACGGCGTTTTTAATTCACAAACAATATTCTGAGCGTAAAGCGCAGACTATTGAAGAAGCTTAAGCTTCCTTCGGTGTGATAACCTGACGGCCACGATACATACCGCTCTTCAGATCGATATGATGCGGACGGCGCAGTTCACCTGAGTTTTTGTCTTCAACATAGGTAGGCGCCTTCAGGGCATCAGCCGAACGACGCATACCGCGCTTCGACGGGGAAGTTTTTCGTTTAGGTACAGCCATGGATTCTGCTCCAATGATCGGTCAATAATAGTCCGGCCCGGCCCCAAAGGAGCCTGTCACATCGGACAAGATTCCGGAAAGTGACGAGCCTATACACGTTCTGGCAGCGTTTGACCAGTCAAATTCGCATTTTTTTGCATCATCACTGTTCTAACTATTGCTTATAAGTGCTTCTACACAGCATTTCTGAAAGGTCAATTAAACTTATCAGCGCAGGCAACACAAACTAAGCTGCGGCATTGTCAGCGTACGCAGGCAACATAAGGCCCTGCTTTTTTTGCCCGATTCTGTATAATATTGGCAGTTCTTACCATGCCGCGGCTGGGCTTGGTTGGATTGCGCACCGCAGGATTTGGCAAAGTGACAGCCAGAAGGGAAGCTTGCTGCAAGGTCAGTTTTGATGCTGAGCGCTTAAAATAATACTGTGAAGCGGCCTCCACACCGTAAATTCCCGGCCCCCATTCAGCAATATTCAAATAAATTTCCATCACGCGCTTTTTAGAAAGCACCATATCCGTTGCCATCGACAACGGCAGCTCCAGTGCTTTTCTGAAATAAGAGCGGCCATTCCACAGAAAGAGATTCTTTGCCGTCTGCATGGTGATGGTAGAGGCGCCACGCGCCGGTTCGCCATTCACTGCATCTTTCACCACCAGCGACATCTGATGCCAGTCCACGCCGCTATGGCTGCAAAACTGGCCATCTTCCGACATCATCACAGCATTGACCAGATGAGGCGAAATATCATCAATATCGATCCATTGCCGCTCCATTGTCTGTAACAGTAACTGATCTTTGAGCATTAATGTGGAAACCGGATGCACAAATGGCACTTTATAAATGCCCAGCAACAGAATCGGTAATATCAGTAAAAACAGACCAATCTTGAAAACAAGACGCAAGCGACCTTTGCCGGCAGGCTTAGCGGTGTCATCACCGTCATCCTTGTTTTGATTAAAGTCTTTTTCCACTAAACTCAGCCTGTTCTTCTTGTTCGATAAGCCATAGACTATTTAATTAGCAGAATGAACCCGTTTGCCGGAAAGTTAACAAATGTTAAACAAGGTTTATCATGGCAAGTTTATGATGCTGGTTTCATACAATCTTCAAGCTCCCATAGTTGACCCCCTCCTATAGTCTGGTAAACGCTTCCGTCATGGATAAGAACAGTCTTGCACCTCATTTCACCACCGCGCTTGCAACCCGTGCCATGCAGGTTGAAACCATCTTGCAAAAATTGCTGGATGAGCGGTTAAGAGCGGGCGAAATTGCCCGTCCGGAACGGCTGATGGCAGCCATACGCTATGGCGTTTTAAATGGCGGCAAACGCCTGCGCCCGTTTTTAGTGATAGAAACCGCCGCGCTTTTTGGTGCGAATGAAGAAGCCGCACTGCGCGTTGCCGCAGCACTGGAAAGCATCCATTGCTATTCACTTGTGCATGATGACCTGCCGGCCATGGACGATGATGATCTGCGCCGTGGCCAGCCGACACTGCATAAAGCCTTCGATGAAGCCGCCGCCATTCTGGCTGGTGACAGCCTGCTGACTTATGCATTTGACATTATTGCCAGCGAAGAAACCGAACTTGACGCCGCAACTAGACTGGAACTGGTGTTAAGCCTTGCCCGTGCAGCG
>JAEWHQ010000337.1 GCA_023387715.1 Pseudomonadota bacterium
TTGCAGGGCAAGTCGATCCAGCACGAGTTCTGCCATCTGCTCAACACTTTGCTTGATAGCGCTAAACAGGTGGTTGTTGCTGCTGATCGCCCGCCTTCAGAACTGGAATCGCTTGATGTTCGCGTTCGCTCCCGTTTGCAGGGTGGTGTAGCGCTGGAAGTCGCGGCACCTGATTATGAAATGCGCCTTGAAATGCTCAAGCGTCGTTTGGTTGCAGCCCAGGTTGAAGATTACACCCTCAATATTTCGGAAGAAATTCTGAGCCATGTGGCTCGTACCGTAACCGGTTCGGGGCGTGAACTTGAAGGTGCGTTCAACCAGCTCTTGTTCCGTCAGTCTTTCGAGCCTGATCTTTCTATCGACCGCGTTGACGAATTGCTTGGGCATTTGACCCGCGCCGGTGAGCCAAAACGTATCCGCATTGAAGAAATTCAGCGCATCGTTGCCCGCCATTATAATGTGTCGAAGCAGGATTTGCTCTCGAGCCGCCGTACCCGCATCATCGTAAAGCCGCGTCAGGTGGCGATGTATCTGGCGAAAATGCTCACCCCGCGTTCCCTGCCGGAAATCGGCCGTCGCTTTGGCGGACGTGATCATACAACGGTTTTGCATGCTGTGCGTAAGATCGAAGATCTGGCCGGTGCCGACACCAAATTGGCGCAGGAATTGGAGCTGTTGAAGCGTCTGATCAACGATCAGGCAGCGTAAAGCGGCTTTAAAAGCACAAGTTATCAACATAAAGCCCGCATATCCACGGTTGATGTGGTTGTGCGGGCTTGCTTTCTTGGCTAGTTTTCTGCCACTTTACTATCCCTTGGGGCGGTCATTCGCCCAGCCAGTCGCGCAAGGCTTGCGCTTCGTATGAAACGATGGTGCGGCGTCTTGTGTGACCAGAAGTCAGCGAGTTCGTTTATCATGCGTGTTACTCTGGAACGTTCCAATCTTCTGAAATCTCTCAACCATGTTCATCGTGTTGTGGAGCGCCGTAACACGATTCCTATTTTGTCCAACGTGTTGCTGCATGCCGAAGGCGGAAGCCTTGCGATGAAGGCAACCGATCTGGATTTGGAGATTAATGAAGCAACCGCAGCAATGGCTGAAGAAGCCGGCGCTACCACTGTCCCTGCCCATCTGCTTTATGACATTGTGCGTAAATTGCCTGATGGTGCCGAGGTGCAGCTTGCAACCAATCCTGACGGTAATTCGGTTTCGGTCATTTCCGGCCGTTCGTCTTTCCGTTTGCAGTGCCTGCCGCAGTCCGATTTTCCGGAACTGACAGCGGGAAGCTTCACCCATAGCTTTGTCATGAAGGCACTGGATTTCAAACGTCTGATTGATCGCACCCAGTTTGCGATTTCAACGGAAGAAACGCGCTATTACCTCAATGGTATTTACCTTCATGCAATTGAAAGCGATGGCCAGCTGAAATTGCGCGCTGTTGCCACCGACGGTCACCGTCTGGCACGCGCCGAACTGGAAGCGCCAAGCGGTGCGGAAGGTATGCCGGGCATTATCATCCCGCGTAAAACCGTTGCTGAATTGCAGAAACTGGTAGATGCACCCGATACAGATGTCACCATTGAATTGTCGGATGCAAAAATCCGCTTCACCATTGGTTCGATTGTTCTCACCTCAAAACTGATTGACGGTACATTCCCTGATTATCAGCGGGTGATTCCATCCGGCAATGACAAGAAACTGGTGATTGACCGCCAGAATTTTGCTTCATCGGTGGATCGCGTTTCGACGATTTCGAGCGAGCGTGGCCGTGCGGTTAAACTGTCGATCAGCGATGGTCAGCTGACCCTGACAGTGAACAATCCGGATTCGGGTTCTGCGACCGATGAACTGGCCGCTGATTATGATGCCGATCCGATTGAAATCGGTTTCAACTCGAAATATCTGCTCGACATTACCAGCCAGCTTTCCGGTACGGATGCCGTGTTCATGCTGGCCGATGCAGGCTCTCCGACAGTGGTGCGCGACACCGGTGACGAAGATGTTCTGTATGTCTTGATGCCGATGCGCGTATAGTTGATGATTTGAGCACGTCGGGTGATCATAAAAGCCGTCTGGACCGGGTTTCGGTCCGGCGGCTTAAGCTTAATAATTTTCGCAATTACGATGTGCTGAACCTGTCTTTAGGGGCAGGCCATGTGGTGCTGACGGGCGATAATGGCTCTGGCAAAACCAATCTTTTAGAAGCTGTTTCTTTTCTGTCGCCCGGTCGCGGTTTGCGCCGTGCTGCTTATGGTGATGTGTCGCGTCATGATGCTGCCGATGGCTTTGCCATTCATGCGACCTTGGAAAATGATCTTTATGGCGAGGCCGAAATCGGCACCGGCACGGCTGGCAATAATGCCGGTGAAGCAGGGCGGCGGGTGCGTATCAACGGCTCCACCACTGCTGCCGATGAATTGTTAAATTATGCCCGTATCTTATGGCTGACGCCGTCACAAGACGGACTTTTTACCGGTGGCTCCGGTGATCGCCGCCGTTTTCTTGATCGGATGGTACTGGCTATTGATACCGGCCACGGCAAACGGGTGGTGGATTATGAAAAATCCATGCGCAGTCGCAACCGTTTGCTGAGCGATGGCGTGAGTGATCCGCAATGGCTTGATGCGATTGAGAATCAGATGGCAGAACTTGCCATTGCTATTGCAGCAGCGCGTGCCGAAATGATGCGGCTTATCAAAACCATGATTGAGCATATGCCGGACGACAGCCCGTTTCCGAAAGCGGATTGTTTTCTGGAAGGCACGCTGGAGCAGCGAATCGGGCTTGAGGCAGCCCTTGATCTGGAAGAAGATTTCCGCCGCAGTTTGCGTGACGGGCGGATGCGCGACAGAGCCAGCGGCCGCACGCTTGATGGACCGCACCGCACCGAGATGATTGTGCATCACCGGCCTAAGCAAATGCCTGCGGCTTTGTGTTCGACAGGCGAGCAGAAAGCCTTGCTGATCGGGTTGGTGCTGGCTCATGCACGTTTGACCGGCGAGCTGTCACGCATGGCGCCGATCCTGCTCTTGGATGAAATCGCTGCTCATCTTGATACAGGGCGCCGTGCAGCGCTGTTTGGCATTCTGGATGATCTTGGCTGTCAGGCATTTATGACTGGCACTGACAGGGCTTTATTTGAAACTCTGCATGGCGATGCACAGTTCTTTCAGGTATCCTGCGGAGCATTGACCCCCTATAGCTGAGGCAAAAACTTGAGCAATTCCCCTTTTTCCGAATTGGAACTGGAGCGCTATGCGCGCCACATCATCATGCGGGAAATTGGCGGTGCGGGTCAGCAAAAATTAAAAAAAGCACGCGTTCTGGTGGTGGGCGCAGGCGGGCTTGGTTCGCCAATCCTGCAATATCTGGCAGCCGCAGGTGTCGGCACCCTTGGGCTTGTCGATGATGACCATGTGTCTCTTTCCAATTTGCAACGGCAGATTATCCATGACACGGCTGCTATCGGTCAGCCGAAGGTGGAAAGTGCGCTGCGTTCCATTGCGCGGCAAAACCCGCATATATCGGTGGAAGCCCATTGCCTGCGCTTGAACCATGACAATGCAAGCGCATTGATTGAAAATTACGATATTGTCGTTGATGGCTGCGATAATGCCGAAACGCGCTATATGTTGGCCGAAGTTTGTGAGGTGCTTGAGCGCCCGCTTGTTTCGGGTGCCATCGGTCGTTTTGACGGCACTGTCACTGTGCTGATGCCCTATGCAAAAGATGAGACAGGCAGGCTCAATCCGCGTTACCGGGATTTGTTTCCTGTTTCCCCGCCTGCGGGCTCAGTGCCTGCTTGTGCCGAGGCTGGTGTCTTGGGCGTTTTGCCCGGCATTATCGGCTCATTAGAGGCGATGGAAGTGATTAAACTCATTACCGGCATTGGTGAGCCGCTTGTCGGCAGGCTGCTGCTTTATGATGCTTTAGCCTGCCGTTTTGAAACTATTCGCTATAAGCGCAAGCTTTAATATTGATTATTGCGATCGACGATATTTTGCAAAGCTTCGCCGCGCTCGAAAGCTTCAATCTGCTCGATGATTGCCGGCACCAAAGCATTGGCCGAAGAGGCGGCCGCCGCATGCGGGGTGATGGTCACTTTCGGGTGTGACCAGAGCGGATTGTCAGCCGGCAATGGCTCTTGCTGGAAAACGTCAAGCGTGACAGTGGACAACATGCCACGATCAAGCGCTGCCAGAATATCGGCTTCATTTTGCGAGCCGCCACGTCCGGCATTGATTAAAATAGGCGCGCCCAGTGGGCCTTCTTCTTTCATTTGCGCAAACATCGACATCGACAACAGACCTTTGGTGTCTGGTGTGAACGGCAAAAGAGACACAAAAATATCAGCGGTTTTTAAAAATTCTTTGAAGCCTTCAGCCCCGTGATAGGTGGTGACACCATCAAGCTGGCGCTCACGACGGCTCCAGCCTGTAACATTGAAACCGATATTCATCAGTTTTTCTGCGGCATCGCTGCCAAGCACGCCAAGCCCCAAAATACCGACGGTCACTTCGTTGGCAGCAGGCTGGCGGCGGTCTTCATGCCAGATTTTTTCGCTCTGTTGTTGGCGATAACGTCCACCTAAACGATGATGGTCAAGCACCTGCCAAACGACATATTCCGTCATGCGCATGGTCAGATCAGGCGAAATAATGCGCACAATCGGCACATCCGGAATAAACGGATCATGAAAAACATGATCAACACCGGCACCCAGCGAGATGATCAGTTTCAGATTAGGCAGATCTTTCAGTGAGCCGGGCTGTTGTTTCCAAACGGCTGCATAATGCACATCTTCGCGGTTGAAATTATCATCCGGCAAAACAATGCTTCTGTCTTTGGCTTTACCTGCAAAGCTTTCCTTCCAGATGGTCGGATCCCAGCTGGTGATTGAAAGCAGAATTTTGCCTGATTTTACGTCTTGCTCGCTCATTGATTAACTCCCCCCTTATCAGCAGTTTCCATATGAAAAGCTGCTGCCATCAGTGCTTTAGTATAATCCGTTTCCGGTTCAGAGAAGACTTTCTCTGACGGGCCATATTCCACCGCCTCGCCATTGCGCATCACCAGCACATCATTGGCCAAGGCGCGCACGACTTTCAGATCGTGGCTGATGAAAAGATAAGCCAGATTATGCTTGGCTTGCAAATCGCGCAGCAAATCCACCACCTGTGCCTGTACGCTCATGTCGAGCGCAGAGGTTGGTTCATCCAGCATAACGAATTTAGGATTAAGCACCATCGCGCGGGCTATGGCGATGCGCTGGCGCTGGCCGCCTGAAAACTCATGCGGATAACGGAAGCGGACTTCGGGGTCGAGTTTCACTTCGCGCAAAGCGTCCACCACGCGTTGGTCGCGTTCGTCATGGTTAAGTTTCGGCTCGTGTACCAGCAGGCCTTCGGAGATAATTTCACCCACCGGCATACGCGGGCTGAGCGAGCCAAACGGGTCTTGAAACACAATCTGCATTTCACGGCGCAGCGGGCGCATATCGGCAAAGCTATATTGATTGATATCGCGGCCATCAAAACGAATATCGCCTTGGCTGGAGATCATACGTGAAAGTGCCAGCCCCAAAGTGGTTTTGCCGGAACCTGATTCTCCCACCACGCCCAGCGTCTGACCGGCGCGCAATTCCACATTAATGCCGTTGACGGCTTTGACATGGCCGACGGTCTTGCGCATGAAGCCTTTTTTAATCGGGAACCAGACTTTGATATCGCGCCCCTGGATCACAACAGGTGCCGATGTATCGGAGCGCGGTGG
>JAEWHQ010000359.1 GCA_023387715.1 Pseudomonadota bacterium
GGGTGCGGCCGATACGGTCAGAAAGGGCACCAAAAATCGGTGTCATAAGCAGTTGAATACAACCCATCAGTAATGTGCCGGTAAAGCCGTAAACAGGTTCAAGATGCAATTGACGCACGGCATAAGATGGCAGGAACAACAGCGTGTAAGAGGTCACGGTCAGCAGGATAACCAGACCGAAAGAAAGCAGAAGTTTTTGACGTTCTGCCACAACCGTCTGGCCGAGGCTGCTGGTGTCGCCTTGTTTGGCAACAGCGGTAAATTCTTCCGATTCATGCATCTGACGGCGGATATAAATCGCAACAGGGCCAATCAGCAGGCCGAAGAAAAACGGCAATCTCCAGCCCCAGCTTTCCAGCTGTTCCGGTGTCAGGCCGCTGTTTAAATAGACGCCGAAAGCCGATGCAAGCAAGGTGACAAGACCCTGCGAGGCAAACTGCCAGCTGGCATAAAAGCCGCGCTTTTTAGGGTTGAGTTCGGCCAGAAATGCTGTTGCCGAACCAAATTCACCACCGGCAGAAAAACCTTGTGCAAGGCGAGCCAGCACCACCATGATGGAGCCGAAAACACCCGCTTGTGTAAAGGTTGGTGCCACTGCGATGGCAAATGTGCCGAGCATCATCATCAAGATGGAAAGTGACAGCGCTTTTTTACGCCCTACACGGTCGGCATAAGCACCAAGCACCACAGCGCCCAGCGGGCGCATGACAAAAGCCACGCCAAAGGTGGCAAAGGTGAGCATCAGTGAATAAAATTCATTGACGGCCGGAAAAAACAGCTTGGCAATGGTGGCTGCCAGAAAGCCGTAAACAGCCAGATCAAACCATTCGAGCGCATTACCGATCGAGATAGCAACAATCATTTTTGCATTTTTTTTACGCGGCGCTGGTTGTCCGGCATATGCGCCATCTTGTTGTGTCACTGCCATAGTTCAAGTCCCCCTTGTAGCAGGATTTTAAGCTTCATCCGTTCTTCGCGGCTTTCAGCTGTTTTCTTTTGTCATCTGTAATGCAAGCCGGGCGATTTGCGCATAAAGCGCCACACCGGCAGGTAAGATCTGATTGTTGAAATCATAATGCGGATGATGAAGGCCATAATCCCCACCTTGACCGAGCCAGAAATAACAACCCGGCACTTCCTGCAACATGAAGGAAAAGTCTTCACTGGTCATGGCAGGGCGCAGGCCTGTTTCAGCGCTTGCCACTGCTAACCCTAAATCATTAGCAGCTTTGGCAACCAATTCGGCCGAGGCCATATTACTGATGGTGGGCGGGTAATATTCCTGAATATTGACCTTCGCTTCAGCACCCCAGCTTTGCGCAATGCCTTTAATGAGCGCAGGCATTTCCGTTTCGATGATTTTTGCGGCAACCTCATCAAAAAGACGAATAGTGCCATCAAAGTGGACTTCATCAGGAATAACATTATTGGCTTCGCCGCCGGTAATGCGGGTGATCGAAAGCACTGCCGGATTAAATGGCGGCAAGCGGCGCGCCATGAATGATTGCATCTGATTGAGAATTTGCACAGCAATGTTGAGCTGGTCAGTGCAGGCATAAGGGGTCGCGCCGTGCCCGCCGGTGCCGGTGACAGAGACTTCCACTGTGTAGCCACCAGCCATAATCGGGCCGTTTAAAACGCCCACTGTGCCAGCCGGTAGTTCCGGCCAGTTATGCAAAGAGAAAACCTGTTGCATCGGAAAACGGGCAAGCATCCCGTCTTCAATCATGCGCTTAGCACCTGCGCCACCTTCTTCTGCGGGCTGGAAAATAAAACGGACTGTGCCGTCAAAGTCGCGATTTTCGCTCAAATAAGCTGCAAGGCCGAGCAGAATGGTCATGTGGCCATCATGGCCGCAAGCATGTTTGACACCCTGATTGCGCGAGCGATGGGCAAAATCATTCGGCTCGGTAATGGGGAGTGCATCAAGCTCGGTGCGGAAGCCGACAATGGTGCCGTCTTCACCGGCTTTTGTAGCAGTACCACGCAGCGTTGCCACAATACCGGTGCCGCCGATACCGCTTTCAAACGGAATATCGAGCGCCTTTAAGGCATCCATGACAAAAGCCGCTGTTTCTGTTTCTTTATAGGCAAGCTCGGGATATTGGTGCAGGTGATGACGGATCGCTTCGAGCGATTGATTGCGGATGTGAAGGCGCTCAAATGGCGCGAGACGATCTGAGTTCTGCATAAAATATCTCCCTTAAAATTACTTAACGCGGTTAAGTAATTTGCACAAGAGCGGGATTTCAATTTTTACTCAGTGTAACTTCCGACGTGACGCAGCAGGCGGAAAAGTTCTTTTTTCTCTGCCTCAGACAGACCATTCATAAGTTTACGGTCTTTTTCATTGGAGAGATCTTTCATTCGCTCGGCTTGTTCTAGGCCGCTTGGAGTAATCTGATATTGCGTGATGCGCTTATCATAATCCGGGCGACTTTGGGTGACATAGCCCTTTTTGCGCAATGCATTGACCAAACGCTGTGTTGCGGGCATTTCCACGCCGACAGCCGTGGTTATCTCCTGCAATGAGCGGTTTGGATTATAAGCGATGATCATCAATGTGGTGATTTCAGCACGGGTAAACCCATTGGCAGCTAAAACTGGCAACACCTGACGATCGGAGGCACGCGCAGCAAGACGCAGCAGATAGCCAAGAATTTCAGGCAGTTCGCCTAAATCCATTTCGGGGGCAGGTTTTTCTGGCCGTGTCATTCAATCTGCTCTTGCTGTTTGCTTGCATCTTTATGCAGCCTAACGGGTACTGATGATACTGGCAATGATAACCCGGAAGAGTGATACTTTGAGCGTCTCTTTCGCGTGCCATTGCTTATGTCGCTTTCTCTTCAATTGGTGCGGCGACGAAAATGTCCCATGTGCCAAATAGTTTGAAACCGGCAGCTTTGGCCAGTTGAACTGATCCAGCATTATCCAGCTGGCAGCGATATTGCGGCTCAAAACCAGCTTCTGCCGCATGGCGGCAAATGGCTTGCACCACCGCGCGTGCATAGCCTTTGCCTCTGAAATCCGGCAATGTCAAAACGCCCAAATCTGCCAGTTTTGATTGGTTCCACGCATACATGCTGCTGGCACATACAAGCTCGTTATTTTCAAAGGCACCATAGACCAGCCAGTGATCGAGCTCCACATAAGCCGCATCAAGATCTTCTTCACTTGCTTTTGCACAAAACTGATCAAAAATTGCGGCATCATCTGTTGTGAGTTGGCGCACATTCGTGGCCGGTTCTGCAAAGCCTACGGCTTCAGCGGCAGCTAAATAAAACAGATTATCAGCACCATAAAGCTGCAAACCGTGTTCAGCCATTTTCTGGGTAAGAACGGTCTCCGATAAAGGATAAATTGATGTTAAATCAAGCAAGGCGGCAGTTTCTGGTTGCAGGCTGATGAAACTTTTACCGTCGACTTTTAAGAGCGCGCCTTTTTCATCTTCATCCAGCTCGGGATTGATTTTTACCGATAAATCCGCATTGTCAAAAACATCTTCACCGGCTGTAAAAACACTGCGCCAGTAATCGTGAATAATTGCAGAAAACATTGGGTAATATCTTTCAGATCGATAAAGATTGTGTGCAAATTTATGCATAATATGCTGTCTGTGCAGGCAATGTACAGCTATTGTGCAGATTGCGTGCAGGCGCGTTGCACAGCATTGACGGGATAGTCATTTCAGGATTTGAAGAACCGGAAAGGCATGTGACGGCAATGAATAACGCACTTATTCTGATTATCGAAGACGAACCTGAAATCGCAGATATTTTGCGTCGCTATTTTGAGCGCGAGGGTTTTCGTACGGTCAGCGCCCATGATGGTGAAATCGGTTTGTCGCATCATCAGCGACTAAAGCCTGATCTGGTTGTGCTCGATATTAAATTGCCGCGTCAGGATGGTTATGAAGTGTTGGCAATTTTGCGCCAACGCGGCGATACGCCGGTTATTATGGTGACAGCACTGGCTGAAGATCTCGACAAGCTGCAAGCTTTGCGTATCGGTGCTGATGATTATGTAGTGAAGCCGTTCAATCCGCTGGAAGTGGTAGCGCGCGCCAAAGCCGTGCTGCGCCGCACGAGCAATCACCGCAGCCGTATTTTACGCATTGGTGCTTTGTCGATTGATCCGGAAGCTTATAGCGCAACGGTTGACAAACATGATGGCAGCAAAGCCGTTTTGGAACTCACACGCACGGAATTTCGTTTGCTTTCCCACATGGCGCAATCGCCTAACCGTGTGTTTGAACGCGGCGAGCTGATTGATGCCTGTCTGCCGGAAGGTGATGCCGTCGACAGAACTGTTGATAGTCATATCAGCAATTTGCGCCGCAAGCTGAAAGAGGCGGGTGCGGACGGATTGCTTTCAGGCGTGCGTGGCGTCGGCTATCGTCTGGAAGATCGCCATGACTAAAAACGGCTTGTTGTGGAAAGTCGTTCTGGCCATGACCATCGTTAATCTCGTTGCTTTGGCGACGATGTTTTTCGGCTGGATTGTGTTCATTACTTTCTACGAATGGCTTTTTCCGAAAACGCCCTATCCGGAAGACTGGACACCGTTTGATCTTGTCGTCTTGGCAATGATCATACTGATCGGCGAATTGACGGCGGCTATTGTTGGCTGGCGCTTGGTCAAGAAAATTGCAGCACCTCTAGCAGCCGTTGGTGCGGCTGCGCGATTGGTAGCGGAGGGTAATTTTGCCACGCGCGCCAAACTTGATGAAAAGATTTTTGGCGAAGCCGAGCAATTGCTGTCCGACTTTAACGACATGACCGTACGGCTTGAAGCGGCAGAAGCTGAATTGCGCTATTCGAATATGGCGATTGCCCATGAATTGCGCACACCGCTCACCATTTTGCGAGGCCGTTTGCAGGGCTTGAATGATGGTGTCTACAAAGCTGACCCGGCACTTTATGCATCACTCATCAGCCATGTCGATGGTTTGACAAAATTGGTCGAAGATCTTCGCATGTTGGGGCTCTTTTCCTCCAGTAAACTGGAATTGACGAGCACTAAGATTGATCTGGGCGCAGAGGCTGAAGCGGTGTTGCATTCTTTCGCGCCGGATTTAGCGGCAGCAGGTATCGATGTTGAAACCGATTTGCGACCGATTATGGTTTGTGCTGATGAAGCGCGGATCAGGCAAGCTTTGTTGGCTATTTTGGAAAATGCTTGCCGTTATGCCGGTGGCGCGCCTTTGAAAGTCGAAACTGTGGTTATTGATGATCATGCCGTTCTGCGGGTGTGTGATCGTGGCCCCGGTTTGACTGATGAAGGTTATGAGCGTGCATTCGAGCGGTTTTGGCGGGAGGATAATTCCCGCACCCGCGCGCGTGGCGGTTCTGGTTTGGGGCTGTCGGTTGTGCGTGTCATTGCTGAAAGTCATGGTGGCGCGGCGACAATCGCGAAGCGCGATGGTGGCGGAACGGTTGTTTCGTTGATGCTGCCACTGCGTGCGCCGGACACAAAACCTGTGTTGCCAGCTTAAGCCCGCATGGCTCCAATATTATTAAAAAAATTATCGTCCGTTCAGGACAGGAAAATCTATGTCTGAATTTCAGGGTCAAAATACAAACTCGCAACCGGACGCAAACTATCAGGAACTGGCCGCAACTCATGTCTCGGCCAAACGGATATTTGCGTTTTTCAAACCTTATCGGCGCCAGATCATCAATGTCGTTGCC
>JAEWHQ010000368.1 GCA_023387715.1 Pseudomonadota bacterium
GTCCCCTCACCGCTCATCATTTGATAAAGATCAGCAAGGCGCAGCGGATAAGAGCCCAGATGCAGGCTGAAAAGCATCGCAAGCAGCAAAATTGCCGCCAAGCCAATAAAAACAAAATCTGTGCGCATGTTTTTTTGCATCAAATACCGCGCTCATCCCGCCATGCCAGCGCCAGAAAAAACGGCACACCAATCAAAGCTGTAATCAACCCCAGCGGCGTTTCATAAGGCGGATTGATCATCCGCGCCCCAAGATCGGCAAAAACCAGTAAGCAAGCACCCGAAATCATCGAGCCCGGAATAATCCAGCGATAATCAAGCCCCAGCATAAAACGGCTAAGGTGCGGAATAACCAGCCCGACAAAGCCGATGCCACCGGCAATCGCCACGCTACATCCGGCCAGCACCAGAATAACAAGACTGATGAAAATCCGCGCATGCAGAATATTAAGCCCCAAACCGGAGGCCACATCCTGCCCAAGGCTCAGCAATGTTACGCTACGCGATAATAAAAGAGCAGCAACCAGTCCGCCGATAATCCATGGAGTGACAAAGAGCAGCTGGCTTTCCTGCACGCCCTGCACACCGCCGGCGGTATAGAACAAAACATCTTGCCCGATTTTAAAATATACAATGGTGAAGCTGGTCAAAGCGCCGAAAAAGGCTGAAACCGCAGCCCCTGCCAAAGCCAGACGCACGGGTGTCAATCCACCACGTTGCGCAGAGCCCACCATAAAAACAATACCGACACCCAGCGCTGCGCCTAAGAAGGACAAGCCAATCAGCAAAGTAAAATCAATTGCCGGATAAAGTGCCAACCCCAAAGCCAGCATCAACCCTGCACCAGCATTGAGCCCCATCAAAGAGGGGCTTGCCAGCGGATTACGGGTCATGCCCTGCATCAAGGCACCCGCCGTGCCGAGAGCCGCGCCGACCAATGCAGACGCCAACACACGCGGAATGCGAAACTCACGCAAAATCAGATGATCATGATTATCTGCATCAAAAGCAAACAACGATTTCAAAATAGTGAAAAATCGAATATCTGCCGCACCGAACCTTGCTGATAGCAATAGACCCGCTATCAGCAAAACCAGTCCGGCCAATAAAATGCAGATCCGTTTCGGCATTAGTCCGCAAGACCAAAAGCGCGCGCCACATCATCCATGATAATACCGGCACTAATCGGCCCGCTGGATTGATTCCACGGTTCGATATTGACCTTGTAAACATGGCCGGCTTTTACCGCCGGCAAACTCTGCCAAAGCGCGGTTTTCTCAATATTGCCGAGCCGAGCCGCATCTTCCACCATCAGAAAAATACGATCCGCATCCATTTTGCCAATCAGCTCATTGGAAATCGCTTCGTAATTTTTACCCACCGGCACAAGCGCATGCGGCGTCAATTGCAAATCCCGATAAAGCACGGGGCCGGAACGACGTCCCGTGCCATAAACACGAATATCTTTTTGGCGCACCCGCATCAGCAACACGGTTTCATCTTTATAATCAGCATGAAGCTTTTCACGCAGGCCTTCAGCCCGCTGATTATAATCATCGACCAGTTTTTGTGCCTGCTCCTGACGCTCCAATACAGCTCCAAGCCCAAGCAACCATGACCGCCAATCCTGATCCGGCTCACGCAGACTAATGACCGGCGCAATCGCCTGCAAAAGATCATTATTCTGGCTATGAACATCACCAACGGATAAAATCAAATCCGGTTGTAAGCTTAGAATTTTCTCATAATCCGGGCTGCTTTGATCGCCGATGGATGGTGTCTCCAACAAAGCATTTTTAAGCTGGTCAGCCGCACCTTGCGGGCGCTCCACTGCGCCAACAGGCGTGATGCCTAACGCAATCAGCGCCTCGGAAAAACTGTTATGCAGCGCCACAATATGTTTAGCCGCAAAGGGCACATCGCTCACACCATCAAGATGCTGAACAGTCTTGATTTTATCATCAAATTTCAAAACAACTGCCAGATTATCACTTGCCGTAGCCAGTTTTTCGTCGGCCTTTGCAGACACAAAAACCGCGCCGTTAAGCGCGGTTAATATGAAAATGATGAGCGATAAAACTCTTACCATTTATAGCTCGCCCGTACATAATAGGAGCTGTAAGATGGTTCTTTAGTGAAAGTCTTATCGGCAATTGCGCCATTGGCATCAAATGTCGTACGTTCACGTTTGTCTTTTGTGCGCAAGATATTCAACGCACTAAATGAAACCGAGAAGCTTTCGGTAATATCTGTACGCGCGCTCAAATCGAGGCGGTTAAGCGCCGAGAAATGTGTGCGGACATTCGAAAGGCCGCCATCTTTGTTCACTTCCAGAATATTCTGCGTGTAAGCGTAGGTCGTGTTCAGGTTGACACCAAAAGTTGTTTTCCAATCCGGCACATAATAATCCATTCCGATATTGGAAACAAAATCCGGTGTTTCGCTGAAACGACGCTTCTGACCGGTGCGTTCATCTGTCAAACGGCTTTTCATTGCAGTCGCATTGGCAAAGACGCTTAAGTTTTCCAAACCGAGGAATTCAAGCGGCACGCGTGTTTCCAGCTCCACACCATAAAGATGACCGTTACCGACATTTTCAGGTGTCTTCACCCAACGATTATTATTGGATACATCACGGCTCAAAGAATCTTCAATTTTATCATCAAAATGACGAGCATAAACATTAGCGGACAAAATACCCTGCTGATCAAGGATATACCAATCAAGACCGGTATCAACGCCCCAGATTTTTTCAGGTTTCAGGAACGGGTTACCACGCGTATCCGGTTTACCTAAAGTGCCATCCTTATCGCTGAGCGAAGGTGTCAGTTCACGCAAATCCGGACGGCGCAATGTACGCGCCACGCCCAAGCGCCAATCCAAACCATCATTGATGTTATATTTATACTGCAAAGACGGATTTACCTGCGTGCTATTTACGCTGTAATCATCACTGGAAGAATCTGTGGTTTTCGTACGGCTATGCTCAACACGCAAGCCAGCTGTCAGCTGATCATTGCCAAAGAGTGAAAACTGGTCACTGACATAACCATAAATAATATCTTCATTAACAGTATAGATACGACCGAGATTTGGTTCGATTTTACCTTTTTTGATTTTGTTTTCTTCTTCATCACGCTTGCTGAAAGAAGCGCCAAAACCAGCTTCAACATTATGGTCGCCAAAACGGCTATTCAGCACAAAACCAGGCGCAACGCGTTGCAGTGAAATATCATTTTCACGCTCTTCCGGAGTAGCTTTGACCGGCGTTTGTGTCAGGTCATATTTCATCGAGTCACGGGTGGTGTCTTCACTACCCTTTTGCAAATCGATAAATAAGCGGGAACGGGTTTCATCGTTAAATTCATGTGCCCATTCCAGATAACCGGCATAGGTTTCACGGGTGCGTTTACGCAGCTCATCACTTTGTTCTTTACGAGTGATCTGATCTTTATCAAACTTGAAGCTTGTCTGGTCGCGCTTTTCATATGAACGCGAATAGGTCGGTGCAAAAGTTACCGTATCTTTTTCCGAAACATCAAATTCGAAACGACCGGTTACCAGATAATCATCAAAGCTGCGCTCCTGCTCTTCTGTTGAACCGCCATTTGGTTTTTCGCCACCTTTACCAAATGCCCATTGAGATGAGCTTTCATTCACACGGCGGCGCTGATAATCAGCACCCAGAAAATAACGGAAACCACCTTCTGAACCAGACGCCCAGCCATTGATATCGCCTGTCGGGCCATTTTTGGTCAGATAACCACCACCAAGCGATATACCACCGCCATTACGCTCAAACTGACGTTTGGTGATAATATTGACCGTACCGGCAGCACCCAATGATGCCATGCTGGCAAGCGGGCTGCGAACAATTTCAATGCGCTCAATCATTGCCGACGGCAGACGGTCAACTTCGAAATTGCGGCTGGAGTCGCCATCGATAAGTGGGCGGCCATCAATCAAAACCTGCGTATATTCGCGCCCGATACCACGCAACTTAATCTCGCGTGAACGATTGACGCCGGGGAAAGTCACACCAGGCAGACGGCGAATAGCATCACCAGCGCTTAAATCATTAAACTGATTTAGCTGCTCGCCTTCAATAACAGTCATAGCATTAGGCGCTTTGGCACGCGCATCATAAGCATTAGCAACAGAGCCGCGCACAAGATCGTTAATCACGATCTCTTTAAGTTGCAAAACCTCATTCGCCTGCTGGGCATGTGCAGAAGGCGCAAATAAAACACCTGCAACCGACACAGTTGACAATAGTAACGCCCGCGCATTTTTCATGACGATCTCACCTCTCAATTAAACTTGAGATCACTTGTCATATTATCGTCACATTCGTCAAGGCAGTAAAATTTAAGTAATAATTTTTAACAAAAATAGAGAACAGGCTGCGATAAATAAGTCGCACTTACTTCTAAACCATTGTTTTATCAAAATTGCCGTTGCAGCCATCTCTGATAAAGTGCCGAAATATCTTTAGAACAAATCAGCACTAGCTCTTGTTTGATAACATCAAGCGGCCAATTCCACCATTGCATCTCCATCAATTGCGCAATGTGTTCATCCGCAAACCGATAATGCACATGACGTGCCGGATTACCCACAACCACACTATAGGGCTCCACATCACGGGTAACAACAGTGCGCGCACCAATAATTGCACCATCACCAACAACGATGCCGGGCATAATCAGCGCTTCTTCACCAATCCACACATCATTACCAATGATCGTGTCCCCTAAGCGCTTAAAGGCTTTGGGGACATTCTCCGCATCTTTAAAATCATCAAACATCGTGAAAGGAAAAGCCGTCGCCCAACCACTATTGTGTCCTTGATTGCCACCCATGATAAAAACGGCACCGGAACCGATTGAACAAAACTTCCCGATATATAATTTATCAACATCACGGCGTTCAAAAGAAAGAAAATGCGCACAGTCATCAAAAGAATGGCCATGATAATAACCGGCATAATAACTATAGGCACCAGCTTAAAGGGACTATCAAAATAACTATCCATCCCGCGGCCTGCCTTTAATTAATTACAAATTGTATCAGGTAATTATGAGCAGCTTTTCGATGAAAATCAATAAAACCATTCAATAATTGATAAGCATTTCACACCTGCATGAAACATGGCATATCTATTCACTATAATAAAAAAGAACTACATTGATCTATTAATGCTATTATAAAATTCTGAATAAGCAGGCAATTGTATTCCAATCAAAGGTTGAGCAATGAGCGGCAATCACGACCATGTCGATGCAAGCAGCACACCAGTGTCACGGCTTTGGCTGGCGCTTTTCTTAACCGGCAGCTTTATGATTGCCGAAATTATCGGCAGTTATGTAACAGGCAGCCTCGCTTTATTGTCCGATGCCATGCATATGGCAACAGATACATTTGCTCTCGCATTAGCGCTGATTGCTATCTATTTAGGCAGGCGCGCCGCAGATTTATTCAGAACATATGGCTATTCGCGCTTTGAAATATTAGCTGCAACCATCAATGCGCTTTTGCTGCTGATCGTTGCATTTTATATTTTATATGAGGCCTATATCCGTATAGCAGAACCCGCAGAAGTTCAGTCGGTTGGTATGCTTGTTGTTGCTTTTATCGGTTTAATCGTGAACCTGATTTCAATGCGATTGCTTGCAGGTGAAAAAGATGAAAGCCTGAATGTAAAAGGTGCATATCTGGAGGTTTGGGCGGATATGCTTGGCTCTATCGGCGTTATCGCCGGAGCCGTCATTATCTATCTGACCGGATGGCAATGGGTAGATTCCATCATCGCAATTGGCATTGGCTTTATGGTGTTTCCGCGCACTTGGATTCTCTTAAAAGAATGCATCAATATTCTGTTAGAAGGCGCTCCGGTCGGCATTGATCTAGCTGAATTGAAGCAATCAATCTTATCTATTCAGGGCGTAGCTGAAATTCATGACCTGCATGTCTGGTCACTCACCAAAAGTCAGCACTCCCTTACCGCACATGTCGTCATGAACCCTGCAACGGATGGTGAAAATTTACGCCGTAAAATTGAACAAGTACTTCAGGAGCAATATCATCTTCATCATACGACATTGCAGATGGAGCGCGAAAATTGCGCACGCTCAGAAGATATTCATTAAATTAAAAAGCCTGCCGAAGCGCTCATCCGTTTAGTCAGCGTCAAAGATTTCGGGCTCCCGCAACCGGTAACCAACACCGGTTTCCGTCAGAATATAATATGGCTGATCGGGAATATCTTCCAGCTTCTGGCGCAATTGACGCACATAGATACGCAAATATTGCACATCGCTCATGCCACCCCAAACCTGATCCAGAATAAAATTATGTGTCAGCACTTTGCCCGCATGCTGCACCATAATGCGTAAAACATCATATTCTTTCGGCGAGAGTTTCACCTCCTGCCCTTTGAGCCGCACAATGCGTTTGACCAAATCAACCGATAATTCTCCGGTCTGAAATACCGGCTTTTCACCCTGCTTTTGTAATTTATGCCGCAACGCCACGCGAATACGCGCTGCCAGCTCTTTCATGCCAAATGGTTTAGTCACATAATCATCGGCACCTGTTTCCAGCGCCTTCACGATTCCGGCCTCATCGGTGCGGCTTGAGAGGATAATCACCGGCAAATCCAGCTTTTCTGAACGCCAAAGGCTTAAAAGGTCATGCCCCGGCATATCGGGCAGTCCTAAATCCAACAAAACCAAATCAGGCTTATCAGCTTGCATGATCTCGCGCGCAATCTCAGCAGACGGAGCCTCCAGAACGGCGAAACCTTCTGTGCCAAGCCCTACCCGCAACAATTTACGGATCGGTGGCTCATCATCAACGACAAGAATTTTGACCACATTTTGTGTCATTGAATGTTTAGCCTTTCACCTAGATTTGCTTCCAACTGGGCGCAGCTTTCCATCGGCAGCCTAATGGTAAAAACCGCACCGCTTTGGCCGGAATGCTCCCGTCGGTTGGAAGCGGTAATCGTGCCCCCCATGGCCTCCACAAAACCTTTGCAGATTGCCAGTCCAAGCCCTGTGCCTGCACGTACCTGATCTGTTTTTCGCACACGATAAAAACTATCAAAAATGCGCTTTTCATCGCCTTCAGGAATGCCGGCTCCCTCATCTTTGATGTTCAGCACAATGTCGCTTTGTTCAGCATGTCCTTCAATTGAGATCATACTGCCTTCAGGTGCATATTTAGCGGCATTATCCAGCAGGTTAAATAAAACCTGCTCAAACAAAACACCATCCAATTTCAGCATCGGCAAGTCGGAAGCAATATTTGTTTCAATACGATGATGCGTCAAAATTTTACCTGCACGTTTCAAGGCACTGCCAACAACATCACCTAAATAATGCAGCGATTTATTAGGTTGCATCGCACCGGATTCAATCCGCGTCATATCGAGAAGATTGGCAATAAAGCGGTTGAGACGCTCGGATTCATCCACAACCGTCGTCAGCAAATCTGCACGATCTTCATCCGGCAATGTCACAGCATAGGTTTTAAGCGTATCAGCCGCTCCCAAAATAGCAGCAAGCGGCGTTTTCAAATCATGCGATATGGACGTCAGCAGAGCTGAGCGCAAACGGTCTGCTTCCACGGCAAGCTTTGCACGGTCGAGATCATCAACCAGCTGGATACGCGCAATCGCCAAAGCTGCCTGCTCTGCCAAGGCGTCAAACAAACGCTGTTGTTCAGGCGTTAAAATCGGCCCCTGCCGATCATCATCAAGCCCGATCACACCAATTGTATGCCCGAAAGCGCGCAAAGGCAGATAAAGCCGCTTAGCGCCCGGCAATGTATCTGCGCCGCGCCCTGCCGGCCGGTCTTGCTCCCATGCCCAGCGGGCAGCCGCAATATCCGCATCTGCCAAACTATCATCAGGCGGATATCCGGCACGCACAGAAATTGTTTTATCAACCGCACCTTCATCCGGCAGCAACACCACGACGCGAACTTTCAAAAGGGCTGCAATCTGATAAACCGTTGCCCAAAGCACATCTTCCAATGCACCGGCACCCGCAAGTTTTTTACTGAATTGATAAAGCCCTTCAGTGGTTCTGGCACGTTGGCGTGCAGCCACGGCCTGCCTTTGCACCCGCGCAGTCAAATTACTGGTAATCACCGCTACACAGATGAAAAACACCAGGGCAATCACACTTTCAGGATCGCTTATATCAAGCGTATAAAGCGGCGGTAAAAAGAAGAAGTTAAACACAAACGCACTAATAGCCGAGGCAAATAAAGCCGGGCGCAACCCAGCAGTCACAGCTGAAACCAGCACGGCCATCAAAAAAACCAGCGCAATATTGCGCACATCAAGCA
>JAEWHQ010000015.1 GCA_023387715.1 Pseudomonadota bacterium
TTTCTGGCGCTTCAGTAAAACTTGCTTTTTCGCGGTTTTTTCCGGCAACAGGCGGCACCCATGGCGGCACGACAAATTCATGCGGCTCACGCAAATTAAATGTGTCATCAGCCGGTGGCTTTAGCGGATCAGCACTTGTGCTCACTTCCACATGCAGTGAACGGCGAGCATAAGACAAGAGCGGCTTTGCAGCTCTGTCATCCTGTCTTCCTTTCTCGTCCGTCATACTACCACCATGTCTTTTACCCACAGGTCGGCCAAACGCTGGCCAGATTATCGTTAAGCATAAATTTTTATGGAAAATAAATAGTTAACATCGTACTGATTTGAAAAGAATATTGCGCTGATTGCAGTACACCAACCAGATTTTAAACTTTGAACCTTAGATTTTATCTTCAGCAAACAAAAACCATGGCGGACTGACTTTGAAATTCGGCGTTTCCCTGCAAAAACTGCAACAGACAATTTCTCCGGCAGTTATGCGGGATTATTTTGCGCTGATCAGCGGCTCACTCGGACGCCTTGTCGTGTCACTGATTTATTTCATTGCGCTCGCCAATTCATTGTCGCTTGCCGATTTCGGGCTGTTTGCAACCGCCTCTGCTGCCGGTGTGGTTCTGTCACGCCTTGTCGCGCTTGGTTTCAATTCGCCGCTTTATCGTATTGCCACCGTGAAGCCGCATCTTCTTGGCACTTATACCGCCGGTTATCTGCTTTCAATCCTTGCATCTATCCCGCTTTTTGCTCTGGCAACCATTGGCGCTTATCTGATCTTTTTCAAAGACAATGTCAGTTTCTGGCCATTTGCCATTATTGTGATTGCCGAAGCCCTTGTCTGGCGCTCGGCTGAAATCATCATCATCGTCAATAATGGTTTGGGACGTTTCGGCAGAGGTTCATTTTTGACCATCGCCGGAACAGCTGCCCGCTCGGCTGCGGCCTTTCTCTTTGCCTTTACCAGCGCAAAAGACATCTCCCATTGGGCGTGGTGGTATTTAGGTGCCAATGTCTTTTCGCTTTTATTAGCCCTGCAATTTTACCCGAAAGTCCGGTTACGCTTGCGCCCGAAACTCTATGTTCGGCGCATAGCAGATTCACTCTCCGTCACCGCGGCTGAGTTTTTGTTTTACCTGCAAAATGAGTTCGACAAATTATTGGTTTTAAGCTTTGGCGGCCCGACCATTGCCGGTATTTATGCCATTATCATGCGGCTTGTTGATTTAACCGCTGTCCCCATTCGCTCATTCAATATGATGCTCGTGCAAAAACTGATGCGCAAGCCCGACCTTTTAGCGTCTGCCAAAATCAAGCTGGGTATGGAGGGCGGTATTTTTATTGTTTCCACCATCGCCTTAGGTGGATTGGCAACGGTTTTATATATTTTCCCGAATGCACTGGGCAGCAATGTGGCACCGGTTGCGGGTTTGGTGCCACTGGTTTTGCTGGTGCCGGGTTTGCGCAATCTCATTGAATATCAGAATGAACTGCTTTATGCGCGCGGCCAATCGGGCTTGCGCGCCATTAATTTAAGTGTAACGGCACTGATCAAAGCACTGCTTATCTGGCTGTTACTGCGCAACAATCATGACGGCAATGACTGGATTATCTGGCTGAATGCGTGCTTTGTCGTGCTTTATCTTTTCTCAGCCTGCTTTACCTATTGGCACATTAAAAAGCCTGCAAAACGCATTTAAAGCCCGACGAGTTTCTTAACCGTTTCGCTATCCATATTCATGAAAGATTGCAGGCCGATTGCCACTTGGTCAGGGCGCATATCCTTCATAAAAGCATCAAACTTAGCTTTATCCGGTGCCGGACCAAACCAATAAACGTGACTGAGGCTCCAATCGGCATGGAAGTGCCCTCGGCCTTTTTCTATTTCATCAACATACTGGCCGTATAAAATACATTCGGAATAATCGCGTGTCTGCCCGAGTACCTTAACCCATGAACGGCCATTTTGCTCTTCAATACGGTGACACATGGCAAGCACGGCATCGCGCCGCCATGAAACAACATTGGCGATGTAATCATGTTGTCCATGTTCTTTAATACCCATGATTCGTGCCGCATTATCAGACCAGTTGCGATGCGGTGGTGTTGGCGGATTAAGCATAGCCTGATCATAGCGTAGCAAACGAATATCATCGCCTTGCCACAACTGGTCCGCAGCAAATTCGCGCATGAATGCAACATCAGAATCGCAGAATAAAAAGCCGTCAACTTCGACATGTTCAGCAATGGCGATACGACGCAATTGCTGCACATGCCAGCCATAAAGCGGCTTGGTAAAAGGGGAAACCCAAATCTGTCTTTTGCCCCATGTTTTAGGGTCTGGCATTGACCACAACCAGCGCGGCAACAAATCACGTTCATCAACAATGATACGATTAGGACTGGCTAACTGCTTGAACAAAGCCACATCCCGATGAGCAACCAGAATATAATGCGCTTCAAAACCTGTGACATAACGATCAAGCGTCTCACACAGCAAACGGCAGCGATCTAAATCCTTGTCGTAACTGGCCGTTACCAGCGCCATCCGTTTAGCCATTATTATTTCCTTTTAACCTCAAACGATATTTGAGCAAATGCCACAAAAACAACGGATTACCAACCAGATAGCGACGCCATAAACGCTGCGGCTCCAACAACAGACGATAGACCCATTCTATTCTGAATTTGCGCATCCAAGACGGGGCACGTTTGGCTGTTCCGGCTTGAAAATCAAACAAAGCGCCAACACCGAAAACGCATATACAATGAGCTTCACTTATTGCATGGGCAATAAATAATTCCTGACGCGGCACGCCCATTGCAACCAGCAAAATATGGGGTCGGAATTGCGTTAGTTTTTCCAAAATCGCCTGTTCGTTTGTTCCATCAAAGAAACCATCCGAAATCACTTGAATATCATGCTGCGGTGTTTGTTTTTTAAAGTTTTCACAAGCACGGGCAACTTCTTCAGGCTTTGCACCCAGAAGCCCGACACGTAGAGGCACGTCAATAAACTTCAATAAAGCCGGAACAAAATCGGTGCCATTCAGATTATCCGGAAATGAACTGCCATGCAGAACACGGCTGGCAATATCAACGCCGATACCATCCGGCAAAATTAAAAACCCATCAAGCGCCCGACGATAATCGCTATCTGCTTGCGCGACATTGGCACAATGAGCGTTCAACCATGCAATTTTAGTGAAATGGTTGGCGTGAATACGGCTGGCCACAAGCTCCAAGGCGGGCTGCCATTTCAGCGCCACGACCGGAATGCCCAATATATCGCGTTGCGGCACGTCATTCATAACGTCCACACCCTTCTTTCCGCTCACAATACTGCCAAGCCTTGTTTAATTGCCCGATCCATTTCATCCAACTGCTGATGATAAAAGACTTTACCATCAAGGCGGTTGCGCTTGCCTTGTCTTACGCGTTTCACCTGCTCTGTCAAAGCAGCAGCAAATGCGACCGGTTCGTCTGCCAGAATGCAATTCTCAGGGATTTGAGAAATACCACGTACCGAATGATGCGTTGCCACACAAGGCATACCGAGTTCAAATGTTTCGATAGTTTTAAGCTGCACACCCGTTCCGGCAACACTGACGAGCGGCACCACCGCTGCACTTTCAACAAATGCAACCGCATCCGACACACGTCCTAAAAACGCGACATCCGGCCAAGTATCAATCAAATCAGACGGCGTGCTGCCAGCAACCGCAATTTTCATGTCCGCAGGGAGCAGTGGTTTGACTTTATTCAAAAACCACTCAAGCCCGATACGGTTTGGCTGCCATGTCCATGTACCGATCAAGGCCAGAGCATATTGCATTTCACGCATCACAGGCTCTGGTGGTTGATCTGTCATCACCAGTGGTAAAGTCGCAAACTTGGCAGATGGAAGCCCCAGCATCACGCCATCTTCATCGGCCAAAGTAAACACAAATGCCGCCTGATCACACAAGCGTTTTTCAAGCTTTGCCAGTAATCGGGCTTCGCGTTTGAACAAAATCTTCTGAACTATATCTTTAACCGCATCCGCATTTTCTGCTGCCGAGCGATGCTCAACATTATGCGCGACAAAAATCGACGGTTTGTCTTTTAAAAGATGTTCAAAAGCACCGGCAAGCGCCACACCGTTAAGCACATAGGCATCAAACTCACCAGCTGATGCAATTGCATCTTGAAATGCCTGATCGGAAATCACACGCAGCTTCACCGATGAAACCGTCAAACCGGTACGAACGGCTTTCAAAATCCATTTTATCTTTTGTTTGAAACCGGCATCTTGGGTGCGGACATCCACCTCTCCCAAAAGAATAGTATTCTCCGGCATGGAGGATACTCGCCCCGGCCAGTTAAAGCCCAAAATAGTGACCTGAGCACCTGAGCGTATCAACCCATTAATGATCGCAGCATTCGCCACTTCATAACCGGTCGTGCTGCCATGGCTTGGCACCAGCGAGGTGATGAATAACAATCGTAATGGGTGCACTCTTTTCCGCCTAAATCAAAAATATGTTGCTTTAATCATAGCGTCTTTTTCATAAAGACTTACTTAAAACCACGTTTCATTTATGTGATAAATTAAAAAGATTGTAGAAATAAACAAGATCGCAATAGTTTTCAGGCTATCAAGCAGCTAAAGACATCATACCGGAACCATTCCGGTCTTTTGCCACCGGCATGGAAGGGTTCAAGTCAAATGTTGCCAGCAATACCGGAACATATCAGCATCTATGCAACCAGCACCGGTCTTGACTACGCACAAGTGGATACAGTTGTCACACTGCCGACATTTCGCCGCCCCGATCATGTTCTCAAAACACTCAACTCACTAGCCACACAAATTACCAAGCGTAATTTCGCAGTCATTCTGGTTGAAAATGAAGCCGAAGCGCAAGAAGGCGCGATAGCCGCCGCTCCTTTATTTTTAAACAATGAATGCAAAGGCATGATCATTGTCGAAAGTGCGCGCGGCAATTGTAATGCCTATAATGCAGCATGGCTGATGGCATTGCATCATTTTCCCAACCTGCAACAATTGCTTGTGATTGATGATGATGAAGTGGCAAGCCCCGACTGGCTCGAAACCATGTGTCAGGCTAAAGAACGCTATCAGGCTGATTTTGTCGGCGGGCCGCAAGTTCCGGTTTTTGAACAGGAAAGCCTGAACCATTGGGCAAAACATCCGGTTTTTTCACCGCCCTATACTGTCAGCGGTAAAGTACCTGTTCTTTATTCATCGGGTAATTTGCTGGTTTCGCGCGCTGTACTGGATAAAATGCCGTTTCCGTTTCTCGATCTTGTTTTTAACTTTACAGGTGGTGGGGATTCCGATTTTATCAGCCGTAGTCTTGTGGCAGGTTTTACCACCGCATGGTCGGCAGAAGCGCAGGTTTTTGAAACAATACCTTCCCGACGTCTGGAAGGCGACTGGATCAGAGATCGCGGCTTACGCAATGGTATGCTTTCCACACGGATTGAAAAACGCAAACGGGCGCAAGAGCCTTTAGGGCATACAAAAACCTTTTTCAAAAGCCTCGCCATTTTAGGCGTTTCACCGTTTAAAGCGCTGATCAAAGGCATGAAGTCCAGATCAGTTAAGATCGGCCTTTATTATATTCACGTCGGTATTGGTCGGGTTGCAGCTCATTTCGGATATAATCATGAACAATATCGCAATCCGGAAAAAAACTAAGCCGCAATCGCAAGGCGGTATAATAAACAGCACGCGCAACGCCGCTATTGCTGCCAGCACAATCATATTCTCCATTCTTTTAATTTCTTTCCGGCCTTTTCACGGTCGTATTGAGGCACAAGAAGGCGGAGATATCGTCAATCAACTGGGTTTCAGTGCTTTAGGTGTCATTGCCGTCATCTGTCTGTTTACATTGGCAAAACCACATTTTTTACGCCTGCTGTTAAGTCCGGGTTGGATTTTGATGTGCGGTTTTTTATTAATGTCTGCCTTTATCGCACCTGATCCAATGGCAACCATTCGCACGGTTATTTTCACGCTGATCGGCATGGTTTGTATGTTTTCTATTGCCGGATTATTGCAGGATGCCGATGGTTTCACCAAAACCATCACCATTGTTTCCGGACTGGTCATTTTTCTATCTTTCATCGGCGTTGCCATCCTGCCTGATCTGGCAACCCACGGCAATGATGCGATCGAGCCGCAAAACTCTTATCTGTGGCGCGGTGTTTTCACCCATAAAAACATTGCCGGCCCTGTCATGGCAGCCTTTGCATTTGCAGGTATTTATCTGATGCGACGCGGGATGGTACTGCGTGGGTTAATCATCATGATCACGGCCACCATTTTCGTTTCGCAAACCGGCTCAAAAACCACTACAGCGCTTATTCCGCTTGCTGTCATTGTGATCATTTTTCCAGCCCTTCTTGGCTGGCGCTGGCTCACCTTCCTTACAACACTCACTACTCATATTGTTTTAGGCCTGCTTACTATCGGCACTATTTTATTCAAGCCGCTGCGCGACTTTATGGAAAGTATGCCGATTGATGCAACTTTCACTGGCCGCACGTCCATCTGGTCGTTTGCCCTCGACAGATTAGGAATGCACCCATGGACAGGGTTTGGTTTTGAAAGCTTCTGGCTGGCTCCCATCAGTGTGGATGCCGCATTTCCTTATTATCTGGGCTGGGACGTACGCACGATCGTTCATGGCCATAATGGCTATCTTGATATTGCCATGACCATGGGCATTCCGGCATTGATCTGTGCCGTCATGGTCTTAATCATTTTGCCATTATTTGATTATCTGCATTGCAAACAAACACGCGAAAATATTTTGCTTGCGGATTTCTTTCTGATGGTCGTGTTTTTCTGTACGCTCAGCGCCCATCTGGAAAGCTTCTTTTTCAGACGCATTGATCCGGCATGGCTGATCCTTATGCTGGCAACTTTTGGTTTAAGGCTGTGCGCGCGGGTAAAAATTGCCACACGCGATCCTTAATCTTCCTTGATCACCGCCTGCCCGCGGGTCAGATCACGCACCATTTCCAGCAATGTATCCGTTTGGCTTTCCGGCAGCGCGTAATGCATCTCCACGCCATCACTTAAAAAGCTTTCATCACGCAATTGTGCGTGTTGAACACTGCCAAGCCGCGCTTTCAATAAAGCATGATCGGAAAAGCCGCAGCGAATAATCACCAAACGTTGCGGGATCACTTCCTGTTTGTCAGCAGCCCTTAAGCATAAAGCGGCTGTACCGCCATAAGCACGGATCAATCCGCCGCTGCCAAGCAAAATACCGCCAAACCAACGGGTCACCACCACCACGACATTATCAAGCTCAAGCCCGTCAATCGCCTGTAAAATTGGTTTACCCGCAGTGCCGCTTGGTTCACCATCATCATTGAAACGATAATTCTGCCCCATTCGCCATGCCCAGCAATTATGGTTGGCGCCATCATGAGAGTGTTCTTGCAAAAAGGCTTTTGCCTCTTCTTCATTGGCAACAGGAACAGCCACCGCCAGAAAACGGCTCTTCTTAATATCCTGTTCAAATGTCTCTAAGCGCGTGATGGTGAACATATGCTTTGTATTTTTTGTAAAAAACCCGATAATCAATTGAATGAGCGGGCAAGTTTTAACAAAGTCTGATTGCCCGCAGTGATTTTACTCTGTAAATCACCTAGAACTTTTATCAGCCCCTCATGGCATATTGTCCATAATCCGGCTAACCGCAAGCCACACATCAATTTATCACCAAAGAGGTATATCCATGTTTGATCTGGTCGTCAGAAATGCCAATCTTCCCGATGGTCGCGAAAAGCAGGATATATTGGTGAAAGACGGCAAGATTGCCGATATATTGCCATCCCATCAAGCAGCTGACGCCAAAGCAGCGCAAGAAATTGATGCCCAGGACCAGCTGGTAACTCCGCCATTTGTTGATCCGCATTTCCATATGGACGCCACTTTATCACTCGGCCTGCCACGCATGAATACCTCCGGCACTTTGCTGGAAGGCATTGCGCTGTGGGGCGAGTTAAAACCGATGCTGACCCGCGAAGCCATGGTGGAACGCGCATTGCGCTATTGCGATCTGGCCGTATCACAAGGGCTTCTTGCCATCCGCAGCCATGTGGATGTGAGTGACCCGCGTTTATTAACCGCCGAGGCAATGATCGAAGTGCGCGAGAAAGTAGCGCCTTATATTGATCTGCAATTAGTCGCCTTCCCGCAGGATGGTTACTATCGCTCACCAGGTGCTGTTGATCTTGTTAATCGTTCGCTTGATATGGGCTTGGATGTTGTGGGCGGCATCCCGCATTTTGAACGTACCATGGCTGATGGCGCTGCATCGCTTGAAGCCCTTTGTCGCATTGCAGCGGAGCGTGGTCTGCCGGTTGATATCCATTGCGATGAAAGTGATGATCCGATGTCGCGCCATGTGGAAACACTGGCTGCTGAAACCATGCGTTTTGGCTTGCAGGGACGCGTTTCCGGCTCGCATCTCACCTCAATGCATTCGATGGATAATTACTATGTATCGAAGCTCATTCCGCTGATGGCGGAAGCGCAGATGAATGCCATTCCGAACCCGCTCATTAACATCACACTGCAAGGCCGTGCCGACACCTATCCGAAGCGTCGAGGCATGACCCGTGTGCCGGAACTGATGGCCGCAGGCATCAATGTTTCCTTCGGCCATGATTGCGTGATGGATCCTTGGTATTCGATGGGTTCAGGCGATATGCTGGAAGTTGGTCATATGGCACTGCATGTGGCGCAGATGACTTCTATTGAGGGCAAGAAACAAATCTTTGATGCCATCACCGTTAATTCCGCCAAGACTTTGGGCCTGAAAGATTACGGCCTTGCTAAAGGTTGCAATGCAGATTTCGTTGTCTTGCAAGCACGCGATACATTGGAAGCCCTGCGCCTTAAAGCCAACCGCCTGACCGTTGTCCGTCGCGGCAAAATTCTGGCAGAAACTGCACCGCGCATTACCAATCTGAAGCTTGATGGCCGCCCTGCAACCGTCAATGCTGCTTCTTACGCACCGCGCAAGTCTTGACCAAACGATAAAAAGCTTGAAAGTGGCGCGATTTCAGGGATGATAGAGTGGTGGATTGCTGCAAAAGACGGCAACCATCACCTTGACACATTCTGGCTTCGTCCTGCACAGCAACAACAATTTGTTTTTTTAATTCGAAGCGCTTTTTTGTGTCAAGCACAAACCAGAGGGGGTTTTTATGTCCAGTTTCCCGAAATTCAACCGTCGCAGTCTTTTGACATTAACAGCGGCTTTAGCTGCCAGCGTTTGTGTCTCACCTTTTGCAATGGCGCAAGAAAAGCTCAAAGTGGCCGGTCTTCACGCTTCACCTGTTGAAAATGCCTGGAACTCGCGCGTGCATGAAGCACTGCTTCAGGCGGATAAAGACGGCAAAATCGAATATATCTTTTCTGAGGGTATTTCGGCGAGTGATTACCCGCGCGCCATGCGCGAATATGCCGAACAGGGCATCAAGCTGATCGTCGGTGAATCCTATGCTGTCGAGCGTGAAGCACGCGAAGTGGCCGCTGATTACCCGCAGACAAACTTTGTCATGGGCTCTTCCGGCCAGCCGCAGGGCGAGAATTTCGGCGTTGTCGGCACATGGAATTTTGAAGGCGCTTATCTGGCCGGTATGCTAGCTGGTGAAATGAGCAAGTCAGGCATTTTCGGCTCCGTTGGTGCGGTGCCAATTCCTGAAATTAACATGCTCATCAATGCGTTTCAGGATGGCGTAAAAGAAACCCGCCCTGATGCAAAGTTCCTCGTCACCTTCATGGGCACCTTCTTTGATCCGCCAAAAGCACGGGAAGCAGGTCTGGCACAGATTGATGGCGGCGCAGACATTTTGTTTGGCGAGCGTATCGGCACAGCAGATGCCGCCAAAGAGCGTGGCATCAAAGCCATTGGCTCGCTCACAAGCTATACCGAGCGCTATCCTGACACTGTCTTTGCCAATTCCGTGTGGAATTATGGCCCAATCCTCGCAGCAGCCGTTGCTGACGTGCAGGCAGGCAAACAGACCGGCAAGGACTACACGCCTTATTCGATGATGAAAGAAGGCGGCAATGACATTGAATATGTCAAAGGCGTAGCCCCTGCTTCGGCAGAAGAAAAGATGGAAGCGCGCCGCGCGGAAATCAAAGCCGGTACGTTTGAGCTCAAGCTCAATGCGGATGAGCCTAAGTAGTAAGTACCACGCTTAGACTTCCATTAAAACTCTGCACGGACGTTTCCGTGCAGAGCAGATTTTCCAGCACAATCCGGCCTTAACCTGCCGGTCTTGCAAAGCACGAGGCTGCACGCATGAACACACCTGTCCTGCAACTCGAAAACATCACCAAACGCTTCGGCACGCTGACCGCCAATGATAATGTGTCGCTGCACTTGGGCAAAGGTGAAGTTCTGGCATTTTTGGGTGAAAATGGTGCCGGTAAAACCACTTTGATGAATATTCTCTTCGGCCATTATGTGCCGGATGAGGGTCGTGTTTTCATCAAAGGTGAAGCATTGCCATTAGGGCGCACGCGCGCTGCCATCAATGCCGGTGTCGGCATGGTGCATCAGCATTTTACCCTCGCGCCCAATCTCACCGTTTTAGAAAATATCATGACCGGCACGCAAAGCCTGTTGCGGTTGTGCTCCGACACCACAACCGCGCGCGCCAAGATCAATTCGATCGCCACCCGTTTCGGCCTGATTGTTGATCCCGATGCACGCCTTGGCGATTTGTCGGTGGGTGAACAACAGCGCGTTGAGATTTTAAAAGCGCTTTATAATGATGCCGATATTCTCATTCTGGATGAACCAACCGCGGTTTTGACCACTCAGGAAGCTGAAACACTTTTTGCGACATTGAAAGAAATGGCGCGCCAGGGGCTGTCGCTGATTTTCATCTCGCATAAATTGCATGAAGTGATGTCGGCCGCCGACCGCATCGTTGTTTTGCGCGGCGGTAAGCTGGTGGCAGAGCGCAATGTACAAGATACATCAAAGGCGGAACTGGCCGAACTGATGGTCGGGCGCCGTGTGGCGCGCCCTGTACGCGATGCTGCAACACCGAAGGAAGTGGTGCTTTCGGCCAAAGATTTGAGCGTTGTTGAAAATAAAGTCACCCGCCTCGACCAGATCAATTTTGAGCTTCGTGCTGGTGAAACCCTCGGCATTATCGGCGTTTCAGGCAATGGACAGGCCACCCTTGGCCGCCTCGTTTCGGGCCTTGTCAAACCATCAGGCGGCGCCTTTTCAATGTTTGGTAATATCGTTGAAATCTATGATCCGCGCCGTTTTGTTTCCCTTGGTCTTGGCCGTATCCCTGAAGATCGCAATAGTGAAGGTGCGGTTGGCGATCTGACGATTTGGGAAAATGCCGTACTTGAGCGCCTGCATGAGCCGGAATTTTCCAAAGCCGGCCTCGTCAAAGCGCAAGAAGCACGCCGTTTTGCGCAAACCATTATTGATGGTTTTGATGTGCGCGGCGGCACGCCCGACACCCGCATCCGTCTGCTTTCAGGCGGCAATATGCAAAAGCTGATTTTAGGCCGCAATCTGGAGCGCACGCCGCGCATTCTGATCGCTGCCCAGCCAACGCGCGGCCTTGATGAAGGCGCTGTTGCTGCCGTTCATGCCCGCATTCTGGAAGCGCGCCGCGCTGGCGCCGGTGTGTTGCTCATTTCCGAAGATCTGGACGAAACCTTAAGCCTTGCTGACCGCGTACAGGCCATTGTCAAAGGCCGCCTCTCGCCTGCCCTTGATACCAATGAAGCTGACGCACAAAAACTGGGGCTGATGATGGCCGGAGAGTGGAACGCGGCAGCTGAGGGCGGCACGAGTTTAAAAACACATGAAGGGCTCAACTGATGCGCATCGAACGTCGTGAACAAAGGCCGATGCTGCTGGTTGCCACTGCACCGCTTCTGGCCGTTATTTCAGCTTTTATTCTGGCAGGCTTGCTGATTGCCGCCGCCGGTGCGCCGGTGCTGGAATCCTTCCGCCAGATCGCCATTGGCGCTTTCGGCAGCAAATTGTCGATCTCCGAAACATTGACCCGCACCACGCCGCTGATTTTAACCGGCCTTGCGGCAGCTGTCGCTTTCCGCTCCAAATTGTGGAATATCGGTGCAGAAGGCCAGTTTTATATGGGTGCACTGCTGGCGGTTGCTGTCGGCTCGCAATTGAGCCTGCCATCAGCAATTTTCATTCCGCTTTTACTGATTGCCGGAGGCGTTGCCGGTATGGTCTGGCTGCTGGTGCCATTGGGTTTGCGCCTGCGTTTCGGCGTTGATGAAGTGGTCACCACCCTTCTTTTAAACTTCGTCGCCGTGTTGATCGTCTCGATGATGATCGAAGGACCGATGAAAGATCCGATGGCCTTTGGCTGGCCACAATCAGAACCGGTGCCAAGCAATGCCATGCTGCCCCGCATTATGACTGGCATGCGCCTGCATGTAGGGCTTTTGATTGCCATCGCCTTGGCTGTCATCATCGCTTATGTGCAAAAGCGCACTGTCTTCGGTCTTGAGTCAAAAGCAGCTGGCCTTAATCCGGCAGCCGCCGTTTTTGCCGGTGTGCCGTTAGCTAAAACACTGATTAAAGTTGCCTGCATTTCCGGTGGCTTGGCAGGCCTTGCCGGTGCCATTCAGGTGATGGGCGTTAAAGGCTATGTCACCACCGATTTGTCACCCGGCTTTGGTTATTCCGGCATTATCGTCGCGATGCTTGCCAATCTTAATCCGATTGGCGCAATCTTTGCCGCTCTCTTTGCAGCCGCGATGTTTGTCGGTGCTGACGGCATGAGCCGTGCCATCGGCATTCCAAGCTTCATTGCCGATGTGACGGTTGCACTTTCGCTCCTGACCATGCTGGTCGCCCTTTTCTTCACTCAGTACAGGATCACACGATGACGGAAATTTTCGACATCCTCGTTTCCGCCGGTCTATGGGCTTCTGTCCTGCGTATCGCCACACCATTGATTTTCGGCACATTGGGCGCGCTTTTTTGTGAGCGTGCCGGTGTGCTTAATCTCGGAATTGAAGGTATTATGACCTTTGGTGCGATGATTGGCTGGCTCACCGTTTTCAACGGAGCCGACCTTTGGACAGGCGTGTTGGTAGCAGCCCTTTGCGGTGCACTTTTCGGCCTGCTTCACGCAGCCCTCACCGTGCCGCTTGGCCTTTCCCAACATGTGGTTGGCCTTGGCATTACGCTTTTTGCTTCAAGTCTGAGCTATTTTCTGTTCCGTTTACTGGTACCGGTGTCTTCAAGCCCGCCATCAGTCACACCGTTTCAGCCGCTGCAATTGCCGATCCTTAAAGACATTCCGTTTTTGGGTGAAGTTTTTGCCGTGCAAACAGCCCTCACCTATATTGCCATTCCACTGGCACTGCTGCTGGCTTATGTACTGTTTCGCACGCCTCTCGGCCTTGCCATCCGCATGACCGGCGAAAACCCGCATGCCGCTGAAGCCCAAGGCATCAACCCGATCCGCGTGCGTATTTTCTCAATCATGTTCGGCAGTGCACTGATGGCTGTGGGCGGCGCGTTTTTGACACTTTCGGCGTTCAACAGCTTCTTCCCGACCATGATGCAAGGACGCGGCTGGGTGTGTATCGCATTGGTGGTCTTTGCCTCCTGGAAGCCCGTACGCGCGCTTGTCGGCGCTTTGCTGTTTGCGCTCTTTGATGCCTTCCAGCTGCGTTTGCAGACCGTTTATGGCAAGATGATCCCTTATCAGCTGTTTCTGATGATCCCTTATATCATGTCGATTGTCGCACTGGTTGTGATGGCGCGCCGTGCCCGTGTGCCGCAAGCCTTGATGCAGCCTTATCGCCGCGGCGAAAGATAGGTGTTTCGGCAGATACCCAACAAACAAAAACGGCGCCCTTTAGAGGCGCCGTTTTTTTTAATCTCAACGTCGTGATTAATTAACCACGGCTCTTTTCAAAGCGCTTGCGCTCATTTGAATCGAGGTAGAGCTTACGCAGACGGATGGACTTAGGTGTTACTTCCACCAATTCGTCATCCTGAATCCATGACAGAGCGCGTTCCAGGGTCATGCGGATCGGCGGGGTCAGCTTCACAGCTTCATCCTTACCGGACGCACGAACGTTGGTGAGCTTCTTG
>JAEWHQ010000112.1 GCA_023387715.1 Pseudomonadota bacterium
GCTCTGGAACGCGCCAAAACAGCCCGTGAAGCCGTTGAAATCATTGGTGACCTCATCAATAAGCATGGCTACACCACCTATGGCGGCAACTCGCATCTCATCGCTGATAAAGATGAAGGCTGGGTCATGCTGCAATTTGCCGGCGGCAAAGGATTATGGGTTGCCGAGCGCTTAGGTCCGGACGATGTGCGCGTTTCTTATCCGGGCTATATCGGCGATATTCCAGCCGATATCAGCGACAGCAAAGATTATATGGCTTCGCCGAATTTCTATGATGTCGCCATTGAACAAGGCTGGTGGAAGCGCGATGGCGACAAGCCATTTAATGTCCACGATGTTTATAGTGAACAAGATCGCCCGATGCGTACCGGCCAAAAACATTGGACAATCGACACGGTCGAAAAAGAACTGCGCGACATGGCGCCGGTCACATTGAAAAAAATGATGAAAATGGTGCGCGATCCACGCGTATCGACCGAGCGCTCCGGCTATGGTGAAGTCGCACAACTGCGTGAAACAACCCGACCTGAACTCAACCTGCTTTGGGTTGCGCCAACCGGCTCCGTCACCGCGCCTTTTGTCCCTTATCATATTGGTATCAATAAGGTTATTCCGGAATACGGCATTCACAGATACTTGTTCCGCGATGCCGGTTCCACCTTCCTGAATGCTGAATATCAGTCACAGGAAGCAACCCAGTTTGCAGGTCGTTTGTTCAAGCGGATTATGTATCACAGCTGCGCCCATCCTGAAGCTTTCCTGCCCGAAATAACACAGGCTCTGGAAGCGTTTGAAGATCGACAGATCCAAGATATCGCCACCATCCAGACAACAGCCGATATTTTGTACAAAGCCGACCAGCCGGAATTGGCATCAAAATATTTGACTGATTACAGTGTGCGCCAATCAGAACGCGCACTAGATCTGGGCAACGCGCTGCTCGCTTCCATCGAAGCACGCGCAAAACTCCTTTACGGCATTGAAACCATTGACGGCACTGCCATCAATGCAGAAGGCACCGATATGCCGTGCCGTAAAAAATAAAGTTTGTACCATTAAATTATAAAAAAGGGCGTTTGCAGATGTGCCGCAAACGCCCTTTTTTTATATTTAGTCGCAAACAAAGTAAGTAAGTTCGTCGCGCATCAGGCCTGATTAAAAATCAATTACGATTTTTCTTGGCCATTAATTTTTTACGCTCTAAACGGCGTGCCTGAACAATACCCTCGTAATCCAACTCACGACTATAATCGAGGATATGAACTTTAATTGCCTCAATGACGGCGTCTTTATTGCCAGATTTTAATGCCGCAAACACTTCGTCATGCTCTTGCGCAATACAGTGGATTTCTTTCTGCAATGTGGAAAGCCCGAAAATAATCGTCAACTGACGCGATAATGGTTCCCATGTTTTAAGCAAAACATCATTACCGGAAATTTCACATAGAGTTCGATGAAACTCAGTATCAAGGCGGGCGACCCCATAAGTATCCCCCGCCTTCACAGCGGCATGAATTTCGGCCAATTTTTCTTCAAGCGGCACGATGACCTGCTGATCATCAACCATTCTTTGTAAAATTTCTTCCGCGGCAAGAGTTTCAAGAGCTGTACGAACACGCAAGATTTTTTCCAGTCGGTCAGCAGAAACATCCATCAAACGCATACCACGATAGCGTTCATTAATGACAATCCCCTGGCTCTCAAGAATGCGTAACGCTTCACGAACCGGTACACGGCTGACATTTAATGCACGCGCAACCTCCGCTTCCACAACACGATCACCAGGTAGAAAAACACCGGTAGCTGTGGCCTCGACAATAGCATCCACAACCTGATCAACCAGTGTCCGCGCTTCAAGCGGAGCAAGCTTAGGCAAGTCGCCTGAATTTGGTGTGAGTTTATTTGTCTGCATCCCGCGCACTCAGCTTCTTGATTCGACTAAAATTTTCGTATACGATTATACGATAAGAGGTTTACTGTTCATACTATCATAAGAGCTAAAAAGCCATCCTTATCACTAAACTAACCAAAGAAACTATCAGAGAGGAACATAGAATGCCACACTTCTGGGGTCTTGATTCTATACGTCGGACACTGTTGGCAGCGACAACAGCAGTCGCTTTTGCGGGTCTGTCCTTGAGCGGTGCTGTTGCACAAACAATGGGCGGTGACCTTGTTGTGGTTCAGGCCTCCAATCCGCCAAGCCTTGATGCGATGGTTACCACCTCGCAAATGTCGCGCAATATCACCATGAACATTTTTGAAAGCCTGTATGGTTTCTCAGAAAACATTGAGCCGATTCCGGTTCTCGCCAAAGGCGTAGAGATTTCGGAAGACGGCCTGTCTTATAAGTTCCCATTGCGTGAAGGCGTCAAATTTCACAACGGCAAAGTTATGACTTCTGCGGATGTCAAAGCCTCATTGGATAGATACAAAGCTATCGGCGGCACATCCAGCATGCTGGAAAATGTAAGTTCGATTGAAGCAACAGGGGAATATGAAGTTTCCTTAAAGCTATCAAAACCATTTCCCGGTTTTCTTGAAGCTTTTGCATCACCTCGTGCACCAGCAGTCATCATTCCGGCTGAAGAGACAACAAAACCTGCCAATGAAATCGCCATCATCGGCACCGGCCCATATAAATTTGTCGAGTATGTACCGGACAGCCATGTAAAACTGGAACGCTTTGCCGATTATACTGCGGATGAAACCCGTGCTGAAATGGATGGTTTCGGCGGTAAAAAAACAGCCTATCTCGATACTGTTACTTTCCGTGTCATTTCTGAACCAGGTGCCGCTGTTGCAGCATTGGAAGCCAATGAAGTGCACTTGCTTGAACAGATCCCCGTACCGACTGCACGCCGCTTGAAATCAAATCCCAATATAAAAATTTATGAAAATATGCCTTGGGCATTCCTGACCCTCATCTTTAATCTCAATGAAGGGCCGTCTGACAATCTGAAATTCCGTCAGGCTGTTCAAATCGCTCTCAACTCCGAAGAGATTATGGCTATTGCCACAGAAGGCCTGTTCAACCTGGATCACGGCTGGATGTATGCGGGTACAACTTATGATGCCGGCGATATTGGTAAAGACAAATACAACATCAATGATCTTGAGCAAGCAAAAGCTCTGCTGAAGGAAAGCGGCTACAATAATGAGCCCTTCACCATCTTGACCGATACACAAGGGCCTGAACGTAACAAAGCGGCTGTTGTTATTGCCGAACAGCTTCGCGCCATCGGTGTAAATGTCGCTATCAATCAGGTTGACTGGCCAACTGCTCTGCAAATTCGCCTGCAAAATACCGGCTGGAACGCATGGACCCTGACCATGGGTATTGAACCTTATCTGGGACCTGAAGCGCTGATGTCAACTTTCACCGGAGCATCGACGCATTTCCGTAAACCTGACGCAGAAATTGATGCACTTTATGCAGAACCGCTGACGACTGCCGATATTGCCAAACGCAAAGAGATTTTCGCGAAAATTCAACAGCGTATGTATGAT
>JAEWHQ010000135.1 GCA_023387715.1 Pseudomonadota bacterium
AGCGGCTTCACCCGCATCAGGGCGGCCATAAAGAATATTGTCGCGCACCGAACGGTGTAACAGCGAGGTATCCTGCGTCACCATACCGATATTACCGCGCAGGCTATCCTGATTGACCAGTGCAATATCCTGGCCATCAATCAGAATACGGCCGCTTTCCAGATCATAAAAGCGCAACAACAGATTGACTAAAGTGGACTTACCGGCACCGGAACGCCCGACCAAACCGACTTTTTCACCGGGACGGATTTTAAGCGACAGGCCTTCAATAATGCCTGATCCTTTGCCGTAGTGAAAACCAATTTGATCAAATTCCAGCGCGCCGGATTTAACATCCAGCTGCGGTGCATTCGGCACATCTACCACATCATGCGGACGGGCAAGGGTTGAAATACCGTCTTGAACCGTGCCGATATTTTCAAACAATGCGGTCATTTCCCACATGATCCACTGCGCCATACCGTTCAGACGCAGCACCAGACCAATACCGACAGCAACCGCGCCAACACTGACCAATGAGCCCAGCCACAGCCAGATGCCAATTGCACCAACGGCCAGCAGCAACAGACAATTGCTCAGATAAAGCAGGAACTGCAACACAGTAATCAGACGCATCTGCTTATTGACGGTTACCTGAAACGCATCAAGGCTTTCCCGCACATAGCTTTCTTCACGGCTGGAATGCGAGAAAAGTTTGACGGTTGCAATATTGGTGTAGCTGTCAACAATACGGCCGGTCATTAATGAGCGCGCATCTGCCTGACTTTGCGAAATCGCCCGCAAGCGCGGAATGAAATAATAAAGCAGCAGAATATAGACCACCAGCCAGACGGCAAACGGCATCATCATGCGCCAATCGGCAGAGGCTGCGATAATCAGTGTGCCGGTAAAGTAGATGATGACATAGTTGAGCACATCCAGCAGTTTCATCACCGATTCACGCACCGCCAAAGCTGTCTGCATCAGCTTGGTGGAGATACGACCGGCAAATTCATCCTGAAAGAAGGTCATTGACTGACGGATCAGATAACGATGCATCATCCAGCGGATACGCATCGGGAAGTTTCCGATCAAAGCCTGATGGAACAACAGCGAGTGCACCAGCACGACCGCTGGCAATAAAACCACGACAACGCCGCCGATCAAACCTAAACGCCAGCCTTCATTGCTTAAAAACGTCTCGCGTGACTGCTCGGAAAGCCAGTCAACGATATGACCCAGAAAAGCAAAAAGCGACACTTCGATGATCGCCAGCAATGCGGTGAAAAAGGCCATCAGCATCAGCCACGGCCATGCGCCTCTTGAATAAAAAAGGCAAAAAGCGATTAGTCCGCGCGGCGGTTGCTGGGGCGGAGCATCGGGATAAGGATTGAGTCTGTTTTCGAACCATTTGAACATGGTGTTTTCTACAATAAATAGAAATTTATTCCAAGCGAAATAAAGAACAAAGCACGAATCCTGATAGGGTTTGAAAATATCCCTGCGGACAGTATCAGAATGTGAATTGCCTCATATTCAAATTTGCGATACCGGCTTGATATGAATTTACGCATTGCACTTTACCAACCCGATATTCCTGGCAATACCGGCACCATTTTGAGAATGGCGGCCTGTTTCGGCCTTGTTGTGGACGTGATTGAGCCCACAGGTTTTGACCTGTCTGATCGCTCGCTGAAACGCTCCGGCATGGATTATCTGGCTAAAGTTGCACTCAAGCGCCATCTCGACTGGGCGCATTTTGAAGATTGGCGCAAAGCTGAAAACAAGCGCACCATCCTGCTCTCGACCAAAGCTTCGACAGCCTATACGGATTTTCAGTTTCAGGATAATGACATTTTGCTTTTTGGCCGTGAATCTTCCGGTGTGCCGGACGATGTGCATGAAAGTGCCGATGCACGACTGACGATCCCGATGTATGGCGATGCACGATCGCTCAATTTAGCTTTATCAGTGGCTATGACCACCGGCGAAGCCATGCGACAATTGACATTATAATTCCCCTCTCCTCCCTCCCAAAGAATGAGAACAACATGAAAACCACCCTCAAAACCTCCATTGCACTTGGTGCTTTGCTGGCGGGCGTAAGCTTTGCACAGGCAGAAGAAAAGATTGCACCAAAAGTGATGATCATCACCATGTTTGGTCAGGAAGCAAAGCCTTGGCTCGATGGTGAAAAATTCACCAAACATATTGCTCTGCCGGGCTTGAGCACAGAATATCCGAATGTGGATTGCACGGATGCAGGTCTTTGCCACGTCACCACATCAATGGGTCTTGCCAATGCTGCCAGCACCATTTCAGCTGTGACATTGAGCAACCAGTTTGACCTGACCAAAACTTACTTTCTGATTGCTGGTATTGCCGGTGTTGATCCGGAACAGGGCACACTCGGCTCTGCTTTGTGGGCAAAATACTCGGTTAATTCCGGCCTCAACCACCGCATTGATCTGCGTGAAGCACCTGAGGGCTGGTCAACTGACAGCTTCCCGCTGGGTGCCAATTCACCGGAAGAAAAAGCTAAATGGTCGGCAGGTTCCGAACTTTATGCGCTGAACCCGGCTTTGGCTGATTATGCTTTTGAAACCACCAAAAATGTCGAACTGATCGACGGTGACGGTGCAAAAGAATATCGCAAACATTACACCCAGAAAGCAGCACTTGGCACACCGCATGTCGGCCAGTGCGATACGCTTTCCAGCGACACTTACTGGCACGGCACCAAGCTTGCCGAAGCCATGGCGAAATGGGTAAGCCTCTTCACCGACGGCAAGGCCAATTACTGCACATCGCAGATGGAAGATAATGCAACCCTGACCGCCCTGAAGCGCGGCGCAGATGCCAAGCTTCTTGATTTTGACCGTATTGCTTTGCTGCGCACGGCTTCAAACTTTGACCGTCAGGGGCAAGACCAGACCCCGCTTGAATCGCTCAAAGACAATTCCGGCGGCTTTGCACTTGCCACCACCAATGCTTACCGCGTTGGCAAAACCTATGCCGAGTCGATCATGAAGGACTGGGACAAATGGGCAGAAGCTCCGCAGGTTAAAGCGGCTCAATAAGCGCTCTTAATAAAAATGCCGGTGTAAATTTTTACACCGGCATTTTTTATAATTCTGATAAAGCGGATATCAATCCGCAGTCGGTAAACGGCGGATGGTAAACTGGATGACATCATCCGGCATCTCGCACCAGCTTTCAATTTCTGTCCAATAAGCGGATTTTGGAAAGGCCTTGAACCATTCCTGTGCTTTTTCACGCGCTTCTGCACGCGGCAAAGCAAAGGTCTGGCGCACAAAACCGTCTTTCGGCATACGCTTGGGCTGGCCGCGATTCTCGCGCAATTGCCGCCTTAAACCATGCAGTGGCGGACGGGCTGGAATGTTTTTCATATGAGCACTTCCCCCCAAACTTGACTCTGATAATGGAGAGCAATTTAGGGTAGAATAAGACTGCTCGGCAAAAATAACGAGTCTTTTCTTGGGGAGCATGGGGCAGCCGGTCCTTAACTTTAACAATTTCGTTGGCCTTAGAACCATAATTTGCTTAGAAAATGATGAAGATAAAGCATTCCCAGCGCAATCGGATACCGGTTTTGCGTTGGATAATGCGTCATAACAAAAAGTACGAGCGGTTCTGCGATTTCGTTTTAACGGGAACCGCTCTAAAGATTAAATTGAATTCTTATTCAATATCACGCGTTCCTTGAAGGAAAATACATGCAAAGCTCCCATGATCCTGCAAACCTTCCCTTGGATCTCGAAGAAAAAAAGCGTCTGGCACATGAATGGTTCAGTGAACTGCGTGACCGGATTTGCGCAAGCTATGAACAGCTGGAAGATGAACTGACAGGCCCATTGTCCGACCGTGAGCCGGGACGCTTTGTGCGTACCCCGTGGCAAAAGGATGAAGGTCGCGGCGGCGGCGGCATCATGTCGATTATGCACGGCCGTGTGTTTGAAAAAGTCGGTGTACATGTGTCGGAAGTCTATGGTGAATTTTCACCGGAATTTCGCGCACAAATCCCGGGCGCTGAAGAAGACCCGCGCTATTGGGCAAGCGGCATTTCGCTGATCGCGCATCCGCAAAACCCGCATGTGCCAACCGTACATATGAACACCCGCATGATCGTCACCACGAAACAATGGTTTGGCGGTGGTGCGGATCTGACACCAATGTTGAATAATCGCCGCACACAGGAAGATCCTGACACACAGGCTTTCCATAAAGCGTTTAAATTCATTTGCGACAAGCACAATGCAACTGTTGATTACGACCATTATAAAAAATGGTGTGACGACTATTTCTTCCTGCCGCACCGCAATGAACATCGCGGCATTGGCGGCATTTTCTACGACAAACTGGGTTCACCGGAAGAATTGGGCGGCTGGCAGGCCGACTTCAACTTCACCCGTGATGTGGGACGTGGTTTCTCGGTTGTGTATCCGCATATTGTGCGCCAGAACTTTAACAAAGACTGGTCGGTTGAAGAGCGCGATGAACAGCTTGTGCGCCGTGGCCGCTATGTCGAATTCAACCTGCTTTATGATCGTGGCACCACATTTGGCCTGAAAACCGGCGGCAATGTCGACTCAATCCTGTCGTCGATGCCACCAGCGGTAAAGTGGCCTTAAAATATCTGATATTAAAAAAGCCGGACTTACCTATGAAGTCCGGCTTTTTTTATTTCTTATAACTGGGTCAGTAATTTTTCACGATCTTCCTGAAAACCAGATGCGACCCAAAGCTTTTCCAGCTTTTTGAGTGCGGCACCCAATTGCGGGCCTTTCTCAAAGCCGCGTTCCAGCAAATCGCTGCCCGTCACCGGAAAAACCGGTAATTCAAAACTCTGCGCGATTTCCAGCAAGCGCGCATAACTACCCGCTTTAATCATCGCTTCATCACTATTAACCGCTTCAAAACGTGCTTGTGCATAAGCCAGCTGAACATGGTCACACACTGCCTGTCGGCTGCTGTGATAAAGCAATTTACGCAACTGCATATCGGTCGTTTCAGGCTTGATAGGCTCAAGCCGTGCCCATGCTTCCAGACGCGCACGTTCCGCATTGGACATTTTCATCCGTTTGCCCAGTTCGCTCATGCGCGCTACATCGGGTGGCACCAGACTTTCCAAACGCAGCAAAGCATCCGCCTGCCAGCCTAAGTCTTTTTCTGCCTGCACTAAACCATGCACGGCATCGATGCCCCATTTTTCACTTTCCGGCAAAATGAGCGACAACACACCAGCCTGACGCATCCATAATAAAGCGCGTGACGGGTCTTGTGCGGCCAACAGCTTTTTCAATTCCGCCCAAATGCGCTCGGCAGACAATTGATGAATACCGTCTTTCAAACGCGCTGCGGCCTTCAAACCATCCGTATCGGGACGCCCTGCCCCGTACCAGGCAAAGAAACGGAAAAACCGCATGATACGCAAATAGTCTTCACGGATGCGCTCTTGCGGGTCACCGATAAAACGAAGCACCCGTTTTTCAATGTCGGCGAGCCCGCCGACATGATCAATCACCTTGCCATCAGCGGTGGCGTAAAGCGCATTGATGGTAAAGTCACGGCGCAATGCATCCACTTTCCAGTCTTTACCAAACACCACTGTGGCATGACGGCCATCGGTTTCAATATCAGCGCGCAGGCTTGTGACTTCAAAAGCAGAGCCGTTAATAACCACCGTCACAGTGCCATGCTCAATGCCGGTCGGGATTGCTTTATAGCCGGCATCCCGAGCCTGGCTCACCACCTCTTGCGGGTTCCAGCTGGTTGCCACATCAATATCGCCAACAGAGGTTCCAAGCAGGCTATTGCGCACTGCACCACCGACAACGCGCGCTTCTTCGCCGCTGTGATTGAGCAATTGAAACAGGTTTTGCAGATCGGCATTTTTGAGCCACTCAGCCCCGCTTACAGATGTTTGGGCTATTGGTGCAGGTTCGCTCAACGGTAAAGCCTTTCATAAATGCCACGAATAATACCGGCAGTAATGCCCCAGATAAATCGTTTCTGATAGGGCATTGTGTAATAAAATCTTTCGCGCCCGTTCATCATCCGGCTTTCTTTGTTATGGTTGGCGGGGTTCATCAGAAAAGCCAGCGGCACTTCAAATATATCCGCCACCTCATCAGGGTTAGCCTGCAAGGGCGCATCAGGATCAATGATCGCCAAAACCGGCGTGATGGAAAAACCGCTGCCGGATAAATAACGCGGCATCTGGGTCAGTGTTTCGGCAAAATGCGGCTTTAGTCCGATTTCCTCATCCGCCTCGCGTAGAGCCGCAGCAGTGATGCTGGCATCTTCTTTGTCCACCGCGCCCCCCGGAAAAGCGATCTGACCGGAATGTTTTCGCAAAGCCGCATTGCGCAAGGTGAGAATAACATTGGTGCTATTGTCACGCTCCACCACCGGCACCAGCACAGCCGCATCACGCAATTTTACGCCACTGATCACAGACGCAATATCGGGATTGAGCACATGGTCGCCGGATAGTCCTTCATTTTCGGGCAAAAAGCCACGCGCCCGCTCGGCAAAACCGGCAGCACTATAATCAGGCAATTTAAATTCTTGTTTTCCGCTCAAATC
>JAEWHQ010000131.1 GCA_023387715.1 Pseudomonadota bacterium
TTCGCATATTGACCACGCCACCCATCGAGCCGCTGCCTTGTGCGCCTGATGGCGGTCCTTTTTGAATGTCGATACCACCGATAAATTCAGGGTCAACAAAGGTGCGGCTGCTCATGCCTTTATAACCACGATAGGCGGATGAGCTCTGCTGTGCACCGTCCACCAAAGTGGCAATGCGGTTCATCCCCTGCAGGCCGCGTATATTAACATCAAGTGCCTGGCCGGTACGGTTGCCTGAAGAAAATACACCCGGTGCATTGCGCAAAATATCGCCGGTTGAAGAAGGCGGTACAATCTGAATTTGCTCGGCGCTGATATAAGAAGAGGAGCCGGATGTTTGATAAGGTTTGTCGGCATTGTTTAATGCGCTGCTGACAGTGATTGTTTCCAGCATGATTGAGCCATCTGCACTGCTCACATTGCTGGTCGCAGCTGCTACGCGGTCGGTAATCGTTACCGTATTTGCACTAGTGAAATTGTAGCTTAATCCTGTGCCGGCGAGCAAACGCGACAAGGCTTCCTGTTTGCTTATGCTGCCATGCAGACCGGCGGAGTGTTTGCCGCGAACGAGGTCGGCAGGATAAAGGATTTGCACGTTTGAACTATCGCCAAAACTGGAAATGACAGCGCCCAGCGATCCGGCCGGAATGGCATAAGTGATGTTTTCCTGCTGGGCGTGGCTGGCCTGCACAAAGGATGGGCTGACCTGAATTGCGGTTGTGGCCAGCAGTGCCAGCAACAGTTTTTCTGTTTTGATCCGCTTGGGTAAATTGCTTGAAAATTCCATATGCATGGCTTTTGATGATACTCCGTCCTGATCGTACTTAGCGGCTTAACAATGCTCTTCACGAACAAGACGAGTCCTGCGGACGACTCCCTCACCATAAAAGTTGAAAATAAATATCATATTTTATTTTCTGATCTTTTAGGCAAGGCTTTTGCGCTCACGCAGGGCTTAAAAATACCAGATAGCGGGTAAGCTCTGTCACGCGCACTGGCAAAGTGTTACGGATGACATCCAGCACGCCGTCAGGATTTTGGATGTCGAAAATACCACTGACCCGCATATCAAGCAGTTTTGCATTGGTTGCACGAATAGTGCCAGGGCGGTAACGGTTTATATCTGCCAGCACTTGTCGCAGCGGACGATCTTCAAAAATCAGTTTGCCTCTTTTCCAAGCGGCTTCAATATTGGCATCCACACTATCCAGGCTTCCAAAGCCGTCAGCGTTAAAACTTGTTGCTTGCGAAGCTTGCACAACGCGTTGGGTCTGATCGGGTGCAATAATGGAAACAGCACTTTCCTCAACGGAGACCGTCACTTCATCGGCCCATTGATGCACGACAAAACGGGTGCCTAATGCCGTTACATTGCCACCTGCCGCCTGCACGGTAAAAGGGCGGCTGCTATCTTTGGCAACATCGAAAAAAGCGCGGCCATGCAAGAGCCTGATCAGGCGTGTGTTGGGGCTATAATCAACCGCGATGGCTGTATAGGCATCAAGATCGACATGGCTGCCATCTGCCAAGGTGATGCTACGCATCTCACCGGTGGTTGTTGCATAATCGCTGGTGAGAAAATCCGGCTGAATGATGATAGTGGCAGCCACGCTGGCAGCCAATGCGCCGCCTCCCCATAAAAAGGCACGCCGTGAGGTGGTTTTTTGTGGAACTGGCAGCTCGATGACCTTCTTTTGCCGTGGATCGGCAATGGCATCAAGGTCGCTCCAGATGGAGCCCAGCGCGTTATATTCTGTTGCGTTTTCAGGATTAGCTGTGAGCCAAACTGCATGGGCAGTCCGTTCAGCATCAGTTGCATTGCCGGAATTGATGGTAACGAACCATGCCAATGCCTCGCTGCGGGAGGTTTGAGCTTTGTCGTCTTTAATATTTACCATCGTGACCGCCGACTATTTTCTTAACCGTAACTAGTGCCGTAATTCTATCTGATATGCAGGGCTTATAGTTAAGACGTTTCAGACCGCCCCATACCTCAGCCTTATTGCAGAGAAAAGCAATCATTGTCATTCCAGATGCTCGCCCAAATGATCACGGCAATGCGCAAGCGCCTTCATGATCAGTTTTTCCACTGCGCTGCGCGTGATGCCCAGTTTTTGAGCAATTTCGACATGGCTGAGACCATCGAATTTGTGCAGCAGAAAAACTTCCTTTTGCCGAGGCGGCAAAGTTGCTACGGCTTCTTCAAGCATTTGCAGGCGTTGGCGATAATCCGTCACACGCTCCTGATCGGGGCTTTCATCAATGGCATCAAATGTTTCGGCGGGACTTAAATACCGGTTTTGTGCTTTTGCAGCACGAAAATAATCTTTGGCAAGATTATCGGCTATGCGGAACAAATAAGAGCGTATATTATTGATATCAGGGCGTTTTTCAGTGTTATGAATACGCATGAAAGTATCTTGAGTGATATCTTTCACGGTTTCGGGATCGTGCCCGCGCTGTCGCAGAAAACGGGCAATATCCGTTGCATGCCTTCTGAACAGATCTTGGATATCCCAATTCATGACATTTTTCGCTTATGGCGCAGTTTTTAACAAATTGCGCGGTGTGATGTGTGGTAATGGTGTATTAATATGAATTCATTACTCATATTTTGTGGAACTACAAGCTGTCGCTATGACATCTTTTACAATGCTGTCTTAGGGTGTCTCTGAAAAAGCCGGCATTCTCGTTGTTAAGAAACTTAAAAAGGCTTGAACTGATGTTGGTAGCTGCCGATTTTTCATCGTAATGACCTGTGCGACGCTTGATTGCAAAATAGCATTGTCGATTTTCACGGATTTTGCATTGCTCAAAAAGCCGTTTGTTTCTTGAATATCGGCGCTTGAAAATAGCAAGCAACCCGCTTTTTGCGCATAAATAAGCAATGTTGCCATTGAATTCGAAGAAAATACCGGATCAATTGCCAATCCCGTGCTTGCCAGTGCCGTATTGATCAAATGACGCTGTGTGCGGTCGTTATCGGGCAAAGCAAAAGGATATTGTACTGCTTCTGTCAGGGTTATTTCTTCGCGCTCGCTAAGCGGATGATCAGGCGGAACGAGAACATATATCGGCCGTTTTGTCATGTGCTCCACTTGCAGATGGGATGGCACAGCATAGCTATAAACAATGCCGATATCCGACTGACCCTTGCTTATGCGCTGACAAATATCAATGGAATTTCCAACCCAGATCTGAACTTGAACGGATGGGTGCTGCCGTTGAAATTCTGCAATAATATCAGCCAATACCAGAATTGAAAAACCTTCATAGGTGGCAATTTTAACCACGCCACGCTGTATCTGATGCATTTCTTTGACATCTGAAAGAGCGCGCTCGGTATCTAATGCTAAGCGGGTGACATGTTGTGCCAGAAGTTCGCCTGCCTGACTTAAAACCATGCCGCGAGGGCGGCGCTCGAATAAGACAACATTTAAATCTTGTTCAAGTTTGGTAATTTGGCGGCTGATGGCAGATGCGGATACATTCAGCTGTAATGAAGCTTCCGTAACAGAGCCTGTTCGCGCAACTTCTTGAAAGTATTTGAGCGCTAAATGTTGCATTTCATTCACCTTTGCCTTTTTTGCAACGATGCTTACGCAATTATGAAATTGTTGCAACAATATTCCGTTGGTATGACTGCCGGAATTTTTTACCATTAAAGGTTTAGCGGCACGGGAACCGAGACGGGGAGTTGATGTTTCAATGACTATTTTTAGCAAAGAGGCAATTGATGAGGCGACAGCCATCCGGCGTCAATTGCATAGTTTTCCTGAATTGAAATTCGAAGAGTTTGCCACATCTGATCTGGTGGCTGAAACTTTGCAGCGCTATGGCTATGAATTGCGCCGCAATGTTGCGGGTACAGGAATTGTTGCAACTCTTGATACTGGCAGAGCCGGTGCGACGATTGGCTTGCGGGCCGATATGGATGCACTGCCTATTCAAGAGGAAACAGGACTGACTTATGCTTCAACAATAGCCGGTAAAATGCATGCCTGTGGCCATGATGGTCATACGGCAACATTGTTGCTGGCAGCTGGTCAATTCGCGCAAGATCACGCCAAGCTTAACGGAAAAATCAAGCTGCTCTTTCAACCGGCTGAAGAAGTCGGCAAGGGCGCTGCCAAGATGATTGCTGATGGCGCACTGGAAGGTGTTGAAAAGGTTTTCGGTTTTCATAACCGCCCTGGTTATGCGCTTGGTCATATCATTACTAAAGCTGGCCCTGCTATGGGCGGCAATACGCTTTATGAGGTCAAAATCTCAGGTAAAGGCGGACATGCTTCAAGGCCGGATCTGGCAATTGACCCGATTTTTGTTGGCTCTGCCATTGTTCAATCACTGCAAAGCGTCATATCGCGTCGTTTATCGCCTTTGGACGCAGGCGTTGTAACAGTCACCCAGTTTAATGGCGGCAGTGCCGGTAATATCATCCCAGGTGACGCCAGTATGGTGATTAATACCCGCGACGGATCACCGGAAGCGGCCGCTATCATTGATGCTGAGCTACGTAAAGTCATTGCGAATGTTTGCGAAGCACATGGCGCGCAATGCGAGGTCAATATGACATTGCGGATACCGTCTTTGGTCAATTCAGTTGCGGAAACGGAATTGGTCGTTAAAACAGCGCATGAACTATTTGGCAAGAATAATACCAGTCAAATGTCTCAGATGCCGACCATGGGTGCAGAAGATTTTGCATTTTATCTGGAAAAGCGTCCGGGTAGTTTTTTCTTTGTCGGTAATGGTGAGGATAGTGCCTATTTGCATCATCCTCTTTACAATTTCCGCGATGAAATTTTACCTGTAGCGGCCGGTATGTTTGTCGGTATTGCTCATAAAATACTTGCGAAATAACATTCATTGAAAGTTCTAATCAGGATGATGCGGTGCGCTTTACAGGCGTTAGGCGCTATAATCCGGGAGAAATTGCATATGCAGAAGTTTTTTAACTCGATAGAGCGTGCCGGCAACAAGCTGCCGCATCCGTTTATATTGTTTTTATGGCTATGTTTAATAGTAGCTGTCTTTTCGTGGTTCTTGGCAAGTTTTGGCGGCACCGGCGTTAACCCAAAAACCGGTGCTGAAGTCGCTGTTAAAAGCCTGATTTCGGGTGAGGGCGCTGTTTTCGCTCTGACATCTATTGCAACAAACTTTATTAATTTCCCGCCATTAGGCATTATTCTGGTGATTATGCTGGCGATCGGTATCGCTGATAAAACCGGCTTAATTGCTGCTTTTATGCAGGTCAGTGTTATTAAAGCACCACGTTATCTGACCACATTTATGATTTTCTTTGTCGGAATGTGCAGTCACGTCGCATCTGATGCCGCTTATATTATTCTGATCCCGCTTTCTGCGATTATCTTTCAGGCAATGGGACGTAATCCGTTGGTCGGTGCGGTTACCGGCTATGTGGCCGTTGGTGCGGGTTATGATGCGAGTATCCTCATCACCCCAACCGATATTATTTTGTCGGGTATTACCACAAGTGCTGCGCATACAATTGACCCGCAGGCTTATATTTCTCCGCTTGATAATTACTACTTCATTGCGGCTTCTGCATTGCTGATGTCTTTCGTTGGTGCGTTTATTATTGAGCGCATTGTTGAGCCAATGGTTGGCAAATATACCGGTGATGTTGAGTTGAAACTGACAGAACCGGATGCGTTGGAAGTAAAAGGCTTAAAGCGTGCCGGCTGGGCAAGTCTGATTATGATTGCGCTGGTTGTCGCGGCTGTTTGGCCCGCCGGTTCACCGCTACGCAATGAAGAAGGTGGATTGGTTCCATCACCTTTGTTGAACAGTGCGGTTGCGCTTTTTGGTATTTATTTCGTGGTGATCGGCTGTATTTTTGGCACCACAACCGGCAAGATTAAAACAGCACGTGATGCCGTTGGCTATATGAGTGAATCCGTCAAGGAACTGGCGCCGACATTGGTGCTGTTCTTTGCGATCTCGCAGTTTTTGGCATGGTTCAAATGGACAAACCTTGGCGAGTGGATTGCTATTGGCGGTTCACATTTGCTCGATAGCAGTGGTTTTGGCGGCACTCCGCTTTTGGTGGCTTTTGTTGGCCTTGCAGCGGTGATGAATGTGTTCATCACATCCGGTTCGGCACAGTGGTCGCTGATGGCACCAATTTTTGTGCCGATGTTGATGCTGATTGGTTTTGAGCCGGCACTGGTGCAGGCAGCATTTAGAATTGCGGATTCTGCCACCAATATTATTTCGCCGATGAGCCCGTATTTTGCCGTTTGTCTGGCTTATTTGCAGCGCTACCAGAAAGATGCAGGCATTGGCACTTTGGCCTCAATGACGATACCTGTCGCAATGGGCTTCCTGATTGTGTGGACATTGTTCCTTATTTTCTGGATGACAATGGGTTGGCCAATCGCACCCGGTGTTGGCCTGTTCATGAACTAAAATTGAATGAGCATTTTGGGCCCTGCAATTCTTGATATGGATTGCAGGGCGTCATTTTTTAAGGGTTTGATATTTTATATCAAGCCTCGGTTTGGCGTGAGGTCGTAAGAAATCCAGCGATGAAATCGACGGCTTCGTCACCAGCTCTAAGCCCAAGGTGAATGCTCTTGTGGATACCGGTCTTGCCTATTCTGACAGGGCGGACACCTAAAGTTTCTGCCTGTTGGCACACCAACCAGCTTGGGATAGCACTCACGCCACGCCCTGCTGCAACCAGTTGCAACATCATTTCTGTTGTCTCAACACTGCGATGATGCCGTGGACGGCAATTCGCGGGCACAAGAAACTGTGTAAATACATCGAGCCGCTCAGGCGGTACCGGATAGGTAAAGAGAGTTTCTTCCAAAAGGTCAGCAGGCTCGGCATGGTTTTTATGCGCAAGCGGATGGCTTGCCGGAACGGCTAATACAAGCTCGTAGTCAAAGACAGGGACATAATGAATGCCTTGCGCCTCAATCGGGTCTGGCGTGATCAGAATATCAATTTCATAGCTCGTTAATGCTGCAACGCCGCCAGAGGTAAATGAAGTGGTGAGTGCCAGATCAACATCAGGCCACTCGACCAGATAGGGTTTTGTAACGCCCATCAGCCATTGAAGGCAGGGGTGGCATTACATGCCGATCTTAAGCGAGCCGCGCTTGCCGTAACG
>JAEWHQ010000198.1 GCA_023387715.1 Pseudomonadota bacterium
GCTTCCGGCAGCGCAAAATAGATGATGCCTGCCGCGCCGATAAGTTCAACCGGTGCTACAATCAATTGCTGGGCCACGACACTTAAACGCGGATATTCGAGACGGAATTTACCGATTTGTAGCGGGCGCAATTGCAGCCAGCTGCCAAAAACATAAAGCAGCACAAAGGCAAGCATAATAATGGCAATGCCAATGGCCAGATGTGGCGGAAGATCTTCGCTGAAGCGTTGCAGAATATGAGGCTCCAGCAGCAAGACGATGCTGGATGTCATGATGACGCCGAGGATGAAAGTGAAAGAGCAGAAAGCAATCAGAACGGCAATTTCACTGCCTGGCAAACCTTGTGAGGAATAGGCCCGATAACGCACTACTGCGCCGGAAATGACCGAAGCGCCGATATTATGGGAGAGGGCATAAGTGGTGAACGAACAAAGGGCGATAAAAATCCACGAAATTTTGCGATGCAGATGCAAAAGCGCAATACGGTCATAACCGGCAAGTGAACTATAAGCGACAAGTGCGGAAGCCGCAGCCAGAATCCAGTGATGAACGCGGATAGCATAGAGGCTGTCGATGACATCATCCAGCGAAATACTGCGCAATTCTTTATAAAGCAGCCATGCAGATACAACGACAGCAATGAGACCGATGACCGGCCATATATAGTCTTTAAATTTCATGCTCTGCTCGCCAATTTCGTATCAACCATATATTTCCCCTCCCGAACTTAAAGCTTCAGTGCGGCGGGGCTGAGGTTTAAACCAGCCCCGCCGCATATCAGATCAAGATGCAGTCACTGCCTTATCTTGTTCAGCTTTCTTTTGACGCTTGATCGACCAGTCACCAAGGAACAGCAGAATTGGTGCTGCAATGAAGATGGAAGAACTGGTTGCGATAAAGATACCAAACAGCATCGGCAGGGCGAAATTATGAACGGCACTGCCGCCCCAAATCGCCATTGGAGCCATTGCAAGGAAAGTGGTCATCGAGGTGTAAACACAACGTACAAGCACCTGATTGATACTCATATCGATGATTTCACGCAGCGGCTTGGTTTTATAAAGCCGCATATTTTCACGCATACGGTCATAGACCACCACCTTATCGTTTACGGAGTAACCGATGGAGGTGAGAAGCGCTGCAATCGCTGTGAGGTTGAAATCAAGCTGCATCAGCGCAAAGAAGCCGACAAGCTTGGTTGTATCAAGCACCAAAGTGGCAATCGCACCAACGGCAAAATACCATTCAAAACGCCACCAGATATAAATCAGCATCGCGATGGCTGCGAGAACAACCGCAATGATACCCGAACGTGCAAGCTCACCGGAGACCTTCGGGCCCACCACTTCGGTACGCTCGATTTTCACATCCGGATAAAGTGACTGCACTGCTTCACGCATTTTGGCAACGGCAACAGATTGCGCTTCTTCGCCGCCATCCTGACGCTGCATGCGGATCAGAACATTGTTCGGGCTGCCAGCTGTCTGGAGCGCGACTTCACCCAGTTTCAAGTCGGTGAGCGTTGAACGGAGCTGGCCTAAGTCAGCTGGCTGTGAGGTAACGATTTCTGCCTGAATACCGCCCTTAAAGTCAATGCCGTAATTCAGACCCGGTGCAATGAACAGGCCGATCGACGCCAGCGACAGCACGATGGAAACACCAATACCGAAGAAACGTGCCTTCATGAATTTGTAATTGGTGTTTTCCGGTACGAAGGTAATAAACGGTTCGATATGCAGCACTTTGATTTTGCGGCGGCGAACAACCCACTCCATGATAACGCGAACAATGGTGATCGCGGTGAACATGGAAATGGCAATGCCAAGCATCATGGTGATGGCAAAACCGCGTACAGGGCCTGTACCGAACATAAAGAGCAGCACAGTTGCAATCAAAGTGGTGACGTTGGCATCCACAATGGTGGAATAGGCAATCTTGAAGCCTTTATCGAGAGCGGCCATCGCTCCCATGCCTTTGCGGGTTTCTTCACGAATACGTTCGTTAATCAGAATATTGGCGTCAACAGCGATACCAATACCCAGAATAATACCGGCAATACCTGGTAAAGTCAGCGTTGCACCAAGCAGGCTCAAGGCTGAAAGTGTCAAAATTGTATGTAGAAGCAATGCGACATTCGCAATGAGTCCCCACACGCCATAAAGAGCGATAATGAGAACAGCAACAAGCAGGAAGCCTGCAATACCGGTGTAAAGACCCATTTTAATGGCATCGCCACCAAGATCCGGGCCAACGGTACGTTCTTCAATCACAGTGAGTGGTGCAGGCAATGCACCGGCACGCAGAAGTGCGGAAAGAACAACGGATTCTTCTACCGAGAAGTTACCGCTGATCTGACCCGAACCACCAGTGATCGGCTCACGGATAACTGGGGCGCTTAGAACCTTGCCGTCAAGAACGATGGCAAAAGGACGGTTGACGTTCTTGGTGGTGATTTCAGCAAACTGACGGGCACCAAGAGAATCAAAGCGGAATGAAACGATTGGCTCATTGGTGCGCTGGTCAAAACCGGCGCGCGCATCAGTCAGACGTTCACCGCTCAGTGCAACCTGATCCTCAATCGGATATTGCATACCGTCTTTAGCATCCGGCAGGATGGAGACACCCGGAGGTGGGGTATCGTTGACCGGTGCATCGGCCACCATATGGAAGGTCATTTTAGCGGTAGAGCCGAGAAGCTGGCGCAGATGTGCCGGATCCTGCAAGCCCGGAAGCTGCACAACGATACGATCCGAGCCAACACGCTGGATGGAAGGTTCGGCAACGCCGACCTGATCCACACGCTGACGGATGATTTCAAGGCTCTGCTGAAGAGCGGCATCAAGACGATACTGGAAACCCGCCTCAGTCATATTAAGACGGATCTGATTATCCGACTGAGTGACTTCAATGTCGTTGATCGCAGCGCCAAAACTATTGGAATTGACTTGAGTAATCAATGTACGCAGGGCAGTGTCGGCTTTTTGACGGGCATCTGCATCAGGAATGGCAACAACAACACTGTCACCGGCAATACGGATGGACTGTGGCTGAATACGTTCTGAACGCAGTTTTGAACGCGCATCATCAAGCAATGAACGCAGACGGTCTTTTTTCAAGCCTGCTGCATCAACTTCCAATACGAGATAGGAGCCGCCGCGAAGGTCGAGACCGAGTGTGACTTGTTTTTTAGGGAACCAGCCTGGCATCGCATCGAGCTGCTGCTGGGTAAAGAAGTTGGGTAATGCAATGATAAGCCCGACCAGAACGATCAGGCTATAAAAAGCAATGGCCCATTTGGATGTGCGCATAGTTTTTTAATCCGGAAAAGGCAGCCAGTCTGAACGGATCAGAACAGCGGCTAATGGGTGGTTGCAAGCTCTGTTGAATGACATTTGTCAAGAAACGCGCGAGACTTGCCGGAGGGTAAGTGTTGAAAATTTATCGCGTCAAAGAAGGTGGTGCGCGTGCGCCGGTGGAGGCGACGGGCACAGCGATTAAATTTTCTGCAAAATAGATGATTTGCAGGCCGGTGAAATATTCGGCGGCAAAATCAAAAAGAACTGCACCAAGAAACGGATCAACATTATCAAAGCGCTGCGGTTTGAATTTATGCTGATAAAGTTCGGCAACAGTCGAGCGGGATGGCAGATTGGCCGGTGCTGACTGATGACGTCCGGTTGGTGTTATCCGTAAATCAGTCTGGCTGATTGCATCAAGCTGAATGATTGCTTGGGATTTTTCATCAGAAGAAGCGTTGAATTGCGCAATCAGAAACAGCGCCAGAAATGAAACCAGAATCGAAAAAAGCACCATGAAATCATGTGCTTGTTTATTTAATCTATGTTTCACATGCTTTGCCAAAAGATGGGGCCTGTGCCGTTTGCGTTACAATTTTTAGCTCTCTAAGTGGTCGAAGAATAACACATAGAAATCTGATTGAGAATCCTCATTAACCAACTGTAACGCTGCTCACAAGGAAAATGCGACCATTATCTTAACGCGGTCGTAAAATTACCCTATGCTGGCCGCGGATTTTAAATATAAGCAAATTATGTTTTTCGATTGAAAAGACATGTATTTTGCCAAATGATACTGTTTGATAATAATGCTGAAACAACGCGCATTGCAGATGAATCTAAAAGGGTAGACTGGGTGAGAAAATTTAACCGGTTATTTTTACCAAGAGCTATCATTTTATCCATTATCTGGCTTATGGCGACTTTGTCTGTTCCGGTATTGGCCGAAACGATTGCAGATGAAAAACGCCCTATTATCAATGAGCTGAAACAATCTGTCACGCAGCTGGAAACCAAGCTGGAGCAAAGCCTCACCAATGATGAGGAACTGGCCGGTATCAAGCTGAAACTTGATGAAGTGTCACGCAAGCTTTTAGAGGCTGGTGTTTCTTTCCGCCCGCGTTTGACCGAAATTAATGCGCGTTTAGAGCAAATTGGTTCACCGCCTGCCGATGGGCAACCAGCAGAAGCCGATGTTGTAACTGAAGAGCGGGCTCGTCTCACCAATGAAAAAGCGCAGATTAATGCGGTGCTGGGGGAGACCGAAGATGCGTCCCTTCAGGTTAATCGTTTAAGCAATAAAGTGATCACGATCCGGCGTGATCTTTTCACCGGTACTTTGTCTCAGCGTGTGCAGATTGATTATTCACTGGGCAATAATGTGACAACGGCTGCCAGTGATCAGCTGACAGCATTGGGCAGGAT
>JAEWHQ010000316.1 GCA_023387715.1 Pseudomonadota bacterium
GCTATGTGGAATCATCAGCCATCGGCTTGCTTGCCGGACGCTTTACTGCGGCTGAAGTATTGGGCAAAGAGTTGGAAATTCCGCCCCTCACCACCGGTTTTGGTGCTTTGCTTGGCCACATTACCGGCGGCCATCTTATCAGCGATGAAGAACCGGGCAAACGCTCTTTCCAGCCAATGAATGTCAATTTCGGCCTTTTCCCGCCTGTTGAAGTGGTGAAAACCGAAGGCAAACGTCTGCGCGGTAAAGAGAAAACCATTGCCAAAAAACGCGCCATGAGCGCGCGTGCATTGGAAGATTGGAAAAAATGGCTGGAAAAATCAGCACTTTAAGCGTTTTTCCATCGCATAAATGAAACGGGCAAGACTGATAATAGTCTTGCCCGTTTTTTATTGTCTTATCGGATAAAATCTATTCAGCCGAACAATCCGGCTTTCATCATCGTCCATTGACGGCTAAGCGGGGAAATATCGTTGATTTCAATTGTTGCCTTATCCGCATTACGGCTCAAGCTCCGCAAATAGACCGGCACCAGAGTGACCGGCAAAAATGCAGGTTTCAAACTGGCAGGCAACCCACGCGCAGCTTTTTTATAGGCTACAAAATGCTCATTTGCCAAAGCGATCATAGCGCGCACTAAGTTCGTCTTTTCAGCCTCATGGCTTGAGCCCAAATAGGTGTCAGCATCAAGCCCCACCGCCTGCATAATATCTGCCGGCATATAGATCTGGCTTCGCGCACGGTGAAGCGGCATCAACCGCAACAAGCCAGCAATGCTTTGCGCAACACCTGCATGGCCTGCGGCTTCGCTGAATTGCGGCGCTCTGTCCGTATCAAGAATATTTGCCGCCATTTGTATCAGAACAGATGCCGTCTCGCCGCAATAGCCTTCCAGATCATGGCGCGCTGGCATCGGATCATTATAAAGATCGAAAATCCGCGCTTCGCAATAAGCATCAAAGACATGTAGCGGAAGAGAATATTGCTTGATCGTTGCCATCAAACTGGCAGCCACCGGATGGCTTTCGGTTTCACCATGTCCGGCACCATTGATGAGATCACGCCACCATTGCAGGCGCACCTCACCCGGCAAGGCATCTTTGACGACATCACGAATACGGGCAATTTCCACATTAAACGCATAGAGCGCTGCCAAAGCACCGCGCTTTGCTTCCGGCGCATAAAGCAATGAAAGGTAGCGGTCTTTATCCGCTTGAGCCAACAGGTTCAGGCAATAAAGTTCATTATCCTGCATTTTATCCGCTTGCATATTATTCGACAGCGATCAGCGCTGCGGCCACGGCACGATCTTCCGCCAAAAGCACATTATATGTGCGCACAGCTGCACCGGTACTCATCGGATCAGAAGAGATATTATGGGCACGCAGCAATTCACGCACCTCCGCCGGAATGCGGCGTAAATCCACCCCCGTGCCAACCAGAAGAATTTCAATGTCATTGGCCTGCTCAAGAATGAGTTTCAGGTCATCGACAGCAAGCAAGGGGGCATCTTTTGGCTCCCAACCATGCACACCGCTTGGCAGGCACATGATGGAACCTTTATGAGACATTTCGGCAAAGCGGAAACCACCATTACCATAAGCGTCAATAGGCGCACGTCCAGGGAAATGCGCCTCACGCATCTGAATGCCGGAAGACATATCAGCTCTCCAAATTCAATGACTGAGCCAACTCGTCACCCATATCATCATCGCCGTCCTGACGCGGGCTGCGCGGCTTCAAACCGAACTGCACCAGCAACGGGCCTGCAATAAAGATAGACGAATAACTGGCCACAACGATACCAACACTGAGCGCCAGCGCAAAGTTGCGAATATCCTCACCGCCGAACACATAAAGCGGCACATGCGCAAGGAAGGTCACAAAGGAGGTCAGAATGGTACGTGACAATGTCTGGTTAATCGAAGCATCGATAATCGCTGGCAATGGCGCACTCTGATAACGGCGCAGGTTTTCGCGGATACGGTCATAAATCACGATCGTGTCATTGAGCGAGTAGCCGATAATTGTCAGAATTGCCGCGACACTCCAGAGATTAAACTCCATGCCAAAGACAACAAACATACCTGCCAGAATGATAACATCATGCACGGTGGCAATCACCGCACCAAAAGCGAGCTGCCAGCGGAAGCGCAACCAGACATAGATAAAGATGCCAAGCAAGGACAAGACCACCGCCAGAACGCCGGCATTGCTCAGCTGCTCGGAAACAGTTGGCCCTACCACTTCAACGCGCTGGAACATATATTCCTTGCCAAACTCATCGCGCAGTTTCACCGCAATGGTCTGATCAGCCTCGTCGCCAACTTCCTGACTGCCAATCAGCACAAGCGCTGAGTTCGCATCTTCTGTCGGCATTACACGGGCGCTCTCAATATTGAGTTCAGAAAGGCGTTCGCTGATATCAACGAGATCTGCATCACCTTCACGCGCCTGCAATTCGACCATTGCACCGCCGCGGAAATCAACGCCATAGTTAAAGCCGATATTGACGAAAAGCGCCAAAACAATCGCACAGGCCAGAACCGAAACACCAAGTGTCAGGAACTGCAAACGCATGAATGGAATGCGGGTGACAGTCGGCACCAGCTTCAAACGACGCTTCGGCACTTCCTTAGGCTTTACAATGCGGATCCATTGCGAAATGAGCAATCGTGTAAAGGTCAGTGTCGTGAAAAGCGTTGTTGCGATACCAATCGTAACAGTTACGGCAAAACCATAAATCGCACCACTGCCCAAAATAAACAGCACAAGAGCTGCAATCAATGTGGTTAGGTTCGCATCAATAATTGTTGAAAGCGCACGGTAAAAGCCAGATTCCATTGCCTGAACAACAGAATAACCATGACGGCGGTCTTCACGTACGCGCTCATAAATCAGCACATTGGCATCCACAGCCATACCGATGGTCAGCACCAGACCGGCAACACTTGCCATACTGACAGAGGCGCCGATGATCGACAAAATAGCAACCAGAAGAATGATGTTGACCGCAACCGCGATCATCGCCAACACACCCAAAGTGCCGTAAGAAAGGATCATAAAGAGGCCGACAAGAACCGCGGCCATTGACGCAGCAACGGCTGCGGCACTGGCATAATCCGCACCCAGTGCAGAGGTAATCGTCCGCTCTTCAAGCACGCTCACACTTGCCGGCAAGGCACCCGATCGCAGAACAACAGCCAGATTACTGGCTGCATCATAATCAAAAGCGCCTGTCAGCTGTAATTGATCCGTATCAATTTTCGTTTGCACTACAGGTGCAGAAATTACCTGCTGATCAACGACAACGGTAAATGGACGACCCACACTTTTCTCGGTTAGTTCAGCCATGGCATGACGGCCTTCAGAACTCAGCGTAATCGTAATAACAGGCGTTGTGCCATCAGCTGCATATTCAGCCTGTGCATCCAGAATATCTTCATTCGTCAGTGCCGGTTTTTTGACCACCAGATAACCAACAGGCGGATCATCAAACGAATAAACAATCATATCCCCTTCAGGCGGGGTGCCGCGAATAGCCTCATTCGGCGTCATCGAAGCATCAACCTCATGGAAGGAAACGGTGCCGTTCGCGCTCAAAATATCTTTCAAAAGCTGGATATCGTAGATACCACGCACTTCGACAAGAATTTGGCCTTTGCTGCGCTCTTTTTCGACAAGCGAGTCTGCGTAGCCCATTTCTTTCAAACGGTTGCTTAAAATCTCAACCGTTTTATCGACAACCCGGTCAGAGCTTTTTGAAGACTGGACAATCAGCCGTGAACCGCCTGACAGATCAAGATCAAGCGAGACCTGTTTTTTCGGCAGGAAATTCGGCAGCCCGTCTAAGGTATCACGCGAGAAAAGATTGGGTAAGGCGAAAATAACGCCCATGAAGACGACCAACCAGATCAGAGCGGCTTTCCAGCGCGAAAAATAGAGCATGAAACTGCGAATCCATATTTGTCAGATACATATGATGCAGGGCGAAACAGCACTATGCAATCCCGCCCTGCAACACTTAATAATCGGCTCAGCCAAGATCAGCTAGTCGATATCTTCGACCACCACGTCACTGCCGCTGATGCGATGCGCAAGTGATGCTTCCATAAACGGTGTCACAGCACCATCAAGCACTTCTTGCGGATTTGTGCTTTCCACACCGGTACGTAAATCCTTGACCAGCTGATAAGGCTGCAAGACATAAGAACGGATCTGATGTCCCCAACCAATATCGGTTTTAGAAGCCGTCATTGCATTGGTGGCTTCTTCACGTTTTTTCAGCTCTTCTTCATAGAGACGAGCGCGCAACATTGACCATGCAGTTGCACGGTTTTTATGCTGCGAACGTTCCGACTGACACTGAACCACAATGCCGGACTTGATATGCGTAATACGTACAGCAGAGTCCGTCGTGTTAACGTGCTGACCACCGGCACCCGATGCGCGATATGTATCAATGCGAACATCAGCTTCGGTGACATCCACTTCAATATTATCGTCAATCACCGGATAGACCCAGATACTGGAAAACGATGTATGACGACGCGCATTGGAATCATAAGGCGAAATACGAACCAGACGATGCACACCGGATTCGGTTTTCATCATGCCGTAAGAATTATGCCCCTTAATCAGCAGCGTTGCTGATTTGATACCCGCTTCTTCACCATCGTGAATTTCAAGCAGCTCAACCTTACGACCGCTCTTTTCTGCCCAGCGCGTGTACATGCGCAGCAACATCGAAGCCCAGTCCTGACTTTCCGTACCACCGGCACCGGCATGCACTTCCACATAAGTATCGTTTGGATCAGCTTCACCCGACAACAGCATGTCGATCTGACGTTTAGCGATATCGGTTTTCAGCGCACGGATAGCATCTTCTGCATCAGCGATAATCGACTTATCGCCCTCTTCCTCACCCATAGCGATCAGCTCAATGCTGTCCTGCAAGGTCTGGGTCAGATATTTGATGCCATTGATGCTGTCATCGAGCTGCTGACGCTCACGCATAAGCTTCTGCGCTTCCTGAGCATCATTCCAAAGGGTCGGATCTTCTGCGCGTTGGTTTAAATAACCCAGCCGTTTAATGGACTGATCCCAGTCAAAGATGCCTCCTCAGCAGGCTTATGGCCTGCTTGATTTCGTCGACCAAGCTCTCAATTTCAGCGCGCATTCGCTTTATATTCCTTAATCTATTCTCAAACTTCAAAAGCAGATTTCTGCTCTTATGCTTCACTCATCAAACAAATGATGAGGCAACATAGTCACCTCATCAAAGCCTGTAAAGAATTTGTAGTCTTAATACAATCCGCCGGAACCGGACGAAAGCGCACGCGTTGCTTGCGGTGAACTCGGCGCTATTGGTGAACCCTCTTGAAAATCACCCATACCAATAACCGAATAAGAATCGGCAGGCCCTGTTCCCGGTTTGAAAGCTTCCATGAAAGCATCACCCGAACCGGCTGCGGTGCGCATACCGGTACGACGATTGATCGGGATCATCATCATGCCTTCCGGTACACGGAATTCAGATTTTGGTTTACCAACCAGTGCCTGTTCCATAAAGTTTTTGAAAACTGGGACTGCCAAGGCACCACCGGTGCTGCCTCGGCCAAGCGGCGTCGGATTGTCATAACCAATATAAACGCCGACAACCAGATCAGGGGTAAAACCTACAAACCACGCATCTTTTTCATCGTTGGTTGTACCGGTTTTACCTGCAACCGGTCGCTTCAAGTCTTGCAGCACACGCGCAGTACCACGAGCAACAACACCTTCCATCATCGATGTAATTTGATAAGCGGTCATCGGATCCAGTACCTGATCACGATCATCAATCAGCTCTGGCTCTTCCTGATTTGACCAAGTTTCCGAATTACAGTTTTCACACTTTCTACTGTCATGCTTGAAAATGGTTTTACCGTAACGATCCTGAATACGGTCAATCATCGACGGCGTAATGCTGCGTCCGCCATTGGCCATCACAGAATAACCGGTAACCATCCGCAGCACGGTTGTTTCGCCCGCGCCTAGTGACATGGAGAGAACCGGCAGCATCTTATCATAGATGCCAAAACGCTCTGCATATTCAGCAACAACATTCATGCCCATATCTTGCGCCAGACGAACAGTCATCACATTACGTGACTGCTCAATACCATAGCGCAAAGTTGAAGGCCCGGAGAATTTACCGGAATAGTTTTTAGGTGCCCAAACACCAAGCGAACCACCCTGATTAACTTCCAGCGGACCATCAAGAACAACGGATGCCGGCGTGTAACCATAATCAAGTGCTGCTGCATAAACGAATGGCTTAAAAGATGAACCCGGCTGACGATAAGCCTGTGTTGCGCGGTTAAATTCAGATTCAGAGAAAGAGAAACCACCGCTCATAGCCAACACGCGGCCGGTATGTGGATCCATCGCTACCATAGCGCCTTCTACTTTCGGCGGCTGTTGCAAACGGAACGCCGTATCGCTTCCTTTTTTCGAAGAAACATAAACCACATCACCGACTTTAAGCACACCTTCCGGCGACTTGGCACTGGTGCGCTTACCGTCAACAACCATGACGCGCATCGCCCAT
>JAEWHQ010000151.1 GCA_023387715.1 Pseudomonadota bacterium
ATTTGTTGCGCGTCCGGAACTGTTTGGCTTGTGCTTGGTGCAAAGGCCGGTGGTGGAGCTGATCGGGCTGCTGGTGCAGCATTTGTCGGGCGTTGATTGGCTTGTGCTTGGCGCGGCGCATTTTGCGGCTGTCTTTGTGCCGCCATCTGACTGAGCTGTTGTTTGCGCAGGCTTTCGGCTTTTTCAGAGGCTGCAAACTGATCCACGGGTTCTTCAGACAAAGCTATGTCCAAGCCGGATTCTGCATAAAAATGCAGCAGCTCATCCATATCATATGTGATTTGTCCGGCAGTCATCAGTTTGGATCTCCAAAGCTGTTTATTGTCAGGGGGTCGCAAATTCTGTGCGTTAATGCAAGTGCAACCTGTCCGTTGATAGAAAAGTAATATCTCTAATGAGACATGAGGTAAATGTGTCTGTACTGTTTAATACGGACGTTAGGACGCATAGGCGATTAATTCTAATTTTGCGATACCTTTGGTACAAAAAGCAAAAACAGCCTGACGATGCTGCCCGCACAGGGCGCAGACGACAAGAAAATAAATCGGAGGCGTAAATGACCGAAGCTGCTGAACTGCCTGAACGCGAGAGCATGGAATTTGATGTTGTTATCGTGGGGGCAGGGCCTGCTGGATTGGCAGCGGCTATTCGTTTAAAACAATTATCGCCTGATTTATCTGTTGTTGTGCTTGAGAAAGGTGCCGAAGTTGGCGCACATATTTTGTCCGGTGCGGTGGTTGATCCTGTCGGTATCGACAAGCTCATCCCTGATTGGCGCGATGAGCCTGACCATCCGTTTAAAACACCTGTGACGGCGGATCATTTTCTTTTGCTTGGGCCAGCAGGTTCGGTGCGTTTGCCTAATATGCTGATGCCGCCTTTGATGAATAATCATGGCAATTATATTGTATCGCTTGGCAATGTCGCGCGTTGGCTGGCAGCGCGTGCTGAGGCACTGGGTGTTGAAATCTACCCGGGCTTTGCAGCAACGGAAATGCTCTACGATGAAAATGGCGCGGTCAACGGTGTTGCGACCGGTGATATGGGCATTGAAAAAGATGGCACGCATGGGCCAAATTACACCCGTGGCATGGCCTTGATGGGCAAATATGTGCTCATTGGTGAAGGCGCGCGCGGTTCACTGGCAAAACAGCTGATTGCGCATTTCAAACTGGATGCGGAGCGTGAGCCTGCCAAATATGGTATCGGGCTTAAAGAGCTGTGGCAGGTTGATCCTGCCAAACATAAACTCGGCTTGGTGCAGCATTCGTTTGGCTGGCCGCTTGATATGAAAACCGGCGGCGGTTCTTTCCTGTATCATCTGGAAGATAATATGGTGGCGGTGGGCTTTGTCGTTCATCTGAACTATAAAAACCCATATCTTTCGCCATTTGAAGAGTTTCAGCGCTTTAAAACGCATCCTGCCATTAAGGATGTGTTTGAAGGTGCTAAGCGTGTTTCTTATGGTGCTCGTGCCATTACCGAGGGCGGCTGGCAATCAGTGCCAAAACTTTGTTTCCCGGGTGGCGCATTGCTTGGTTGCTCGGCAGGGTTTGTGAATGTGCCACGTATCAAAGGCAGTCATAATGCTGTGCTTTCAGGCATACAGGCTGCAGAAAGCGTAGTGGCGGCACTTGAAAATGGCCGAGCTAATGATGAGCTACTGGATTATGAAAATGGCTGGCGCAGCAGCGATATTGGCAAAGATCTGAAAAAAGTGCGCAATGTTAAACCACTCTGGTCGAAGTTTGGAACACTTGTTGGTGTCGGGCTTGGTGCCTTGGATATGTGGACGAACACATTGTTTGGCGCTTCTTTGTTTGGCACGTTGAAGCATGGTAAAACCGATGCCGCTTCTTTGGAGCCTGCGGCCAAGCATAAGAAAATCGACTATCCGAAACCTGATGGTGTGCTGACATTTGACCGTTTGTCATCCGTGTTTCTCTCTAATACCAACCATGAAGAAGATGAGCCTGTGCATCTGTTGGTGCAGAATATGGCTTTGCAGGCAACATCAGAGCTTGGTGTCTATGGCGGGCCATCGGCACGTTATTGCCCTGCGGGTGTTTATGAATGGGTTGAGAAGAACGGGCAGGAAACTTACGTGATCAATGCGCAGAATTGCGTTCATTGTAAAACCTGCGATATCAAAGACCCGAACCAGAATATCAATTGGGTACCGCCACAAGGCGGCGAAGGTCCCGTCTACGCCAATATGTAAATATTGGCTGGAGATGGTGTCCATCTCGACCGCCGTAAGAAAATGTCGGCGAAGGACCCGTCTACGCCATTATGTAGATATTGACCGGAGATAGTGTCCGTCTCGACCGCCGTAAGATAATGTCGGTGAAGTACGCGTCTGCGTCATATGTAAATATTGACCGGAGAAGGTGTCCGTCTCGACCGCCGTAAAGATAATGTGGCAGAAGGAACTATCTTCACGCTATTATAGTGTGGTTGACGGACTTATGCGCCATTGAACTATTAAATAAGCCGCGGTCAGGCGCTCTGACCGCGGCTTAGTTGTCATTTACGATAGCTTATGAGCTGGCTTTGAGACGTGCGTTGCAGAGACTGTAATAACCGCCGCCTTTTTGAATCCACTTCAGGCCATTCAAAGCGTTCTTATCTTTCAATGCATGATATTGTTCGAGGCAGGTATGCATACGTGCTTTACCTGCGCTTTCATGCGAAAACTTGGCAGAAACATTTCTAGGGAAAGTAACGCCGCGTGGTGCTGCGGTTGTTGGTGCTGGTGGCTCGCGCTCACCATCGGTGCTTAGAGCCGTTAAATCAGCACCCGGGCCACATTCAGCTTTGCGGAAATCATTCCATTTCATGCCATTATCAACACCGGCATCTTTAGCAGCCTGATATTTGGCACCACATTGCTGCATGGTGAGGCTTTTAGGCTCAGCTGCTGCTGCCGCTTTGGCAGGCTTTTTAGCTGGAGTTTCTTTTTTAGAGCTTGTTGACTTGGCAGGAGCTTCTGTAGGTGTGTCGCTGCCACATTGAGCTTTACGATAGTCATTCCAGTTGAGGCCACCTAATGTGCCTGCATATTTCGCAGCCTGATATTTTGCACTGCATTCCTGCATGGTCAACGCATTTGCAGGGGCAGTGGTTGCCATTGCTGCGATAGTCGCCACCAAGGCTGTGCCAGCCAAACCGGCCAGTGAACGAATAAGCATAATAAAACTCCTGTTTTAAATTGCCGATATTATATGTGCTTATCGTCCAGAACGACAAGATAGTCAGACGTGAAATTCAATAATATATGCTGTTTTTCTATGAATTTTATTAAACAGAATTATGCATCTTGCACTCAACTATAAGTATTAAGTGCCTTTTATAAAATATATGCAGCATTCTTAATGCATGGTCATCCATTTGCGCGCTTCACGCAGCGCAGTTGCCAGTTCTGTTTTGGACATGGTGCCTGCCAGTTGGGTGCGCATATCTGCTGCCTGTTTGTGGCCGCGAATGGCTGCAATATTCAACCATTTGTGCGCTTCAATAACATTAATATCGCAATCGCGACCAGTGGCGTACATGACACCCATTTCGAAGAGAATTTGCTCTTCCGTGACAATGTCATCTTCTTCAGCGGATTTTTCAAACTGTGCCATCGTTCTCAATTCCTGTTTTACAACAAAGCGTGGGGTATTGTTGTTTGACAGGCGGATCATAAAGGACAGGGTTTAAACTGGCGGTTAAATGACATGCTTAATACAAAGTGAGCAAAATATCGTGGCCGGAAAGCCACAGCTCTTATTCAAGATAGGCGTGGTTGAAAAAGCTGGTTTCACTTCGGGCTGATAAAAAGCGCCACATGAATGTTCATATGGCGCTTTAAAAAAATAACGAAATCACTGACGAATTATTTGGCTTTTTGCCCGAACAGAATGCTCTGTGCCTGTTTATCCGTGGCAAGATTGGATTTTTCACGCTCCGTTTTACCAAGTTCCATGCCGCGTTGAACCGCCGGACGGGTAAGCATCAGCTCATACCAACGCTTCAGGTTAGGGAAATCTTCCAGCTTCTGATCATAATTTTTGTACGCGCTAATCCAGCCGACACAAGCCATATCAGCGATGGAATAGTCACCGGCAATATAGTCTTTACCTTCCAGTTGACGGTTTAGCACGCCATAAAGGCGGTTAACTTCATTGGTGTAGCGTTCAATGCCATATTGTACTTTTTCAGGTGCATAAACGCGGAAGTGACCTGCCTGACCGGACATAGGGCCAAGTCCGCCCATCTGCCACATTAACCACTCATCAACGGCCACACGAGCACGTTCGTTCTCCGGATATAAGCGGTTAAACTTACGGCCGAGATATTGCAGGATTGCACCTGATTCAAAAACAGAAATCGGCTGGCCATCAGGGCCTTCTGGATCAATAATCGCTGGCATACGGTTATTCGGCGCAATTTTCAAAAATGATGGCTCGAACTGATCACCTTTGCCGATATTGATATATTTGACCTCGTAAGGAATGCCCAATTCCTCCAGCATAATGCTGATTTTCCAGCCATTGGGTGTCGGCCAATAATAAAGCTCAATAGGTTTGGTTTGCGTTGTCATAAGGAACTCCCGATTATGGCTGTGATATAGCTTGAACATATGCCTTGGATTTTATCCTGCAAGGGGCACTCACAAGTTTTTAGGCGTATTAATCAATATGAATACTGCATGAATGGCTGCATCAGGGGAGGTTCAGTCCGATTTTCTATGATGATCTCATATTGTCAAAGAAGGGGATCAACATGCTAAACAAATCTGTTATCGCCATATTGCTATTTGCAGGGATTGTGCTGGTTTCGCTCAGTACTGTCGGTAAATTTGATCAGGTCATTCAGCAACTTGCCATGAACACCGTGAAGGTGCTGCCATGATGAGCTCTGTCTTCACTTACTTTGCTTTGATGGTTCGTATGATGATTTTTTGCACGGTCTTTATCGGCCCGCCGGCATCATTCGCTTTGTTAAATTCGGCTTATCCGCCAAAAATCAGCGCTGCCGGATTGGTTATTTTTGTTAGTCTGCAACGCGCTGCATAAAAATATACTTCTATATACTCCCAGTTGTCACTCGACTCGCTATATAGTGAGCCATGACAAACAAAACCGATCTCCCTTTTCTTTCTGAAATCATGACGCCGCCTCTGGCAGCAGCAGAAAATTTTGACGATGCCCGTGCCGCCGTAGCGGCACTGCGCAAACTTTATGAGCGTAATACTGCCTTTTTGCGTGATGCTTTTGAGAATGTTGCCTTGGGGAAAATGGAGGCGCGCCGTTATCGTGCCTTCTATCCGGAGCTGAAACTCTCAACCACCAGTTTTGCGCATGTGGACACGCGTTTGGCTTATGGCCATGTATCTGCGCCTGGTGATTATACTGCAACCATCACACGCCCCGATCTTTTTGAGCACTATCTGATTGAACAAATCCGCCTGTTGATGCGCAATCATAATGTCAGCGTCACAGTGCAGGAGTCATCAACGCCAATTCCGTTGCATTTTGCGTTTCTTGAAGGCACCCATGTCGATGGTGCAGTGGCCAATGCTTTTGCACATCCTTTACGTGATTTGTTTGATGTGCCGGATCTTAGCAGCACCGATGATAAAATCGCTAATGGTGATATTGATCTGATACCGGGCGAAGCAATGCCGCTTGCGCCGTTTACGGCGCAGCGCATCGATTATTCCTTGCAGCGCCTGGCGCATTATACGGCTACCAGTCCTGCACATTTTCAAAATTATGTGCTGTTCACTAATTACCAGTTCTATATTGACGAGTTTTGTAATTATG
>JAEWHQ010000118.1 GCA_023387715.1 Pseudomonadota bacterium
ATCCAGCATAGCGAAATGCACCCAGCGCACCACATCCGCCCATTGGGAATCACCTTGGCGAACAGTCGGCCCTAATGGCTCCTTGGAAATGATTTCCGGTAAGACGATATGATCATCAGGATTGGAGAGGCGCAAACGAATGGAATAAAGGCCGGACTGGTCAGTGGTATAAGCATCACAGCGACCAGCATCATAGGCCGCATTCACCTCATCCACCTTCTCGAACACAACCGGATTATATTCCATCTTATTGGCACGGAAATAATCAGCCAGGTTCAACTCGGTCGTCGTGCCTGCCTGCACGCAAACCGATGCGCCGGAAAGCTGCAAGGCGGAATTGATACCCGCAAGCTTTTTCGCGTTGATCATAAAACCCTGACCATCATAATAATTCACGCCGGTAAAATCGAGACCAAGCGATGTATCACGCCCGATTGTCCAGGTCGTATTACGGATCAGAACATCCACCTCACCCGATTGCAAAGCCGTAAAACGCTCTTTTGCATTGAGTGGTGTAAACTTTACCTTGCTTGGATCCCCGAAGATGGCTGAAGCGACAGCGCGGCAATAATCAACATCGAAACCTGTCCACTCACCTTTATCATCCGGCGAGGCAAAACCTGTCAGCCCTGTATTAACGCCACATTGCAAAAAGCCCTTGGCCTTCACATCTTCTAATGTGCCCGCCGATGCACCGGCACTCATCATCACCGTTGACAGTGCTGCACCGAAGATGATTTTTCCCACTACGCTCTGATGAATATTTTTCTTCATTTGGTGTTTAACCTTTTTATTATTTTCCCCACGAACAACCCTCAGAGCGTACCGCATTTTATCAATTCCCCGGTAGATGCCCTATTAACCGATATGGGTCGATCTTATCACCTTCTCATGGAAGGCGATAAATCGCCAGTGGTCAAGAGATTTCGTGTTAAACTTTCTAATAAGAAATGAAACAAAAGCCTACAAATTCAAGGGGAATAAGCTTTTTCCGGCTATGCACATACGTTATTTTATAAAATGATATTCAACTATAAAAAACGTAAAAATCATCACAAATTCAGATAGATGCATAACATAAACCGATGGCAATCCATTTTTCTATTCCTAAAAATAACAGAAAAATCACTGGCTCTTTTTTATTTTTTCAGCCACGCGAAATAATATTTCTCAAGATAAGAAAATTATACAACCACAAGCTTATAACCACACCGAGGGTAAATCCTGCCAGAATATCGGTCGGATAATGAGCTGCAACCACCACACGGCTGAAGGCTAGCAAAAAACAAAGCGGCACTAGCAACCAGCTGAGACGTGGCAGAAATTTAAGCGAAAACACCATTAAAATACCAGCCATCATCGCATGTCCTGACGGAAAGCTTAAATAAAGATAACTGGCACTAAGAGGTGAGAAATATTCCGGCCCCAACCGTTCCAACAAATGCGGTCGTGCACGCCCTACGGAAAACTTGATAAGTGTCACCGGAATACTGGCGCAAATGATTGCAAAAAACAGATAAAATCCGGCTTCGCGTGCACGCGCGATCAGTGCTGAAGCTGGCTTTCCCGCCTGTTGCTTTAAATAAAAAGCACTCCCTGCCCAAATCAACAGCGCCAACACCAGCCAATAACCTGACTTAATCATATTGGTTGATGAGGCCAATATTTGCTGAAACTTGGTTGTATGTTCTGTCCATGCTGCACTCACCTGCGCATCATATGGATGTAGGAGCAGTAAAAACACCGGCAAAGCACACAAAGCCCATGTCATCGGCGCAGTCCAGCCAAATGGTTTTGGTTGTTTCACAATAGCAAAAAAATTCTTGAACATATGATTTATTGAAAATTGCGACATCTTAACATTCATAAATAATGCCTTTTAAAAAACTAAATTCCATTCCGCGGCAGCGCACATCAAAAGCGCAACATGGTCATAATGATGGCGAGTGCTAAAAATAAGGTAAGCCGCTGTTCTTTTTTGCTCACCTATGCACAATTGCCAAGAGATTCATGCAAATTTAATAGCCGAGGCTTGCTCCCATGACCAATAAAGACAAACAGAACAAATATGGCATCCACACGCGTCTTGCTCATGATGGCTATAATCCGCGCGATTATCATGGTTTTGTTAATCCGCCTGTTGTGCGCGCCTCAACTGTTTTGTTCCCGAATGCCGAGAGCATGATTGATGGCAGCCAGAAATACACCTATGGCACCCGCGGCACACCAACCACCGGCGCGCTCTGCGATGCTATCAACGCACTGGAAGGCTCAGAAGGTACTGTATGCGTACCATCAGGGCTTGCAGCCGTTACCGTCCCGCTACTGGCCTTCTTAAGCCCCGGCGATCATGTGCTCTTTGTTGATTCCATCTACAATCCGACCCGCCATTTTGCCGATACGATTCTCAAGCGCCTCGGCGTTGAAGTTGAATATTATCCGCCGCATGCCGGAGCAGATATCAAAAAGCTTTTTAAAGCAAATACAAAAGTGGTTTTCACGGAATCACCTGCTTCCAACACATTTGAAGTGCAAGACATTCCGGCAATTGCAAAAGCTGCTCATGCCCATGACATTATTGTTATGATGGACAACACATGGGCAACACCGGTTTATTTCCGTGCATTAGATTACGGTGTTGATATCTCCATCCATGCCGCCACCAAATATCCCTCCGGTCATTCTGATATTCTGTTTGGCACGGTTTCAGCCAATAAGCGCTGCTGGCCGCAATTGCTTGAAACGCACGGCACCTTGGGTCTTTGTGTTTCAGGGGACGATGCCTATCAGGTGCTGCGCGGCATGCGTACAATGGGAATCAGACTGGAACACCACCAGAAGAGTGCTCTCACCGTTGCTGAATGGCTGGACAAGCATCCGCTGACAGGTGAAATTCTCCATCCGGCACTGCCAAACCATCCTGACCATGCTTTATGGAAGCGCGATTTTTCCGGTGCATCAGGCGTATTTTCAATGGTGCTTACTAATAAGACCGATGAAGAAGCGCGCAAATTCGTCAATGCACTGCAAATCTTCGGCCTTGGCTACTCTTGGGGCGGTTATGAAAGCCTTGCTGTGGTTGTGAATATCAATGACCGCACCGTTTCGCGCAATGATTATGGCGGCGCACTTATCCGCCTGCAAATCGGATTGGAGAATACAGAAGATCTGATCGCTGATCTGAAGCGTGGATTCGCAGCACTCGAATCATAAAAGCCTTTATAATCTGATATTTGCCGTCTTTTCCTCTTCCGCTCAAACATGTTTTGCAGCGGAAGAGAGACGAAAAAAGCCCTGCAAAGCTGACTTTGTGAAAAAACTGACATTTTTTCTTTTAAAAGCCGGATTTAGAGCTTGCCAACTGCGAAACAAGCGCTTATTAAGCCGTCATTCGCAAGATAGCGGAGCGTAGCGCAGTCTGGTAGCGCACCTGATTTGGGATCAGGGGGTCGCAGGTTCGAATCCTGCCGCTCCGACCATCACTAAGATGAAGCGGATTTCTCCTTATAAAATTTTACCAAATGAACCCAGTGCAAACCATTGCAGCTGTGCTATATTATTTTGTGAATTCAGCATCTTAAAAAGATAATTTTTCTTTTAAAAGATAGATTTAGGGCTTGCAAAGTGTCAGACTAGCCCTTATTAACACAGTCATTCGCAAGATAGCGGAGCGTAGCGCAGTCTGGTAGCGCACCTGATTTGGGATCAGGGGGTCGCAGGTTCGAATCCTGCCGCTCCGACCATTACAAGAAAGCGGATAGCAAGGTTCTCCACATGGTCGCACGTATTTACCGCCCTGCAAAAACAGCCATGCAATCGGGCAAGGCCAAGTCAGAAACATGGTTTCTCGACTACGAACCACAATCTCCTCGTATTGTTGAACCTTTGATGGGCTACACCTCTGGCCGCGACATGCAGAGCCAAGTGCGTCTTAAGTTCGAAACCAAAGAAGATGCCATCGCTTATGCGACTCGTAACGGCATTGCTTATCGTGTTTTCGAACCGAATGAAGCCAAGCGTCGTCAGGTCTCCTATTCGGATAATTTCCGTTCAGACCGCTTGCAGCCCTGGACCCATTAGTTTTAACAGGATCATAAAATCCTTTTGAAATAATAGGATGGCAGCAAGACTTACCTTGCATTTATGTGTATTTGCGCACATAAGTTTGAACAGATTTACCAATTTGGTCCCGTAGCTCAGCTGGATAGAGCACCGGCCTTCTAAGCCGACGGTCACAGGTTCGAATCCTGTCGGGATCGCCATTGTTTTCAATAACTTAGCTAAAATTGCACTAAGCCCGCTTCTACAGTTTGTGGGCTGGCTTACAAATTAGCTACGCATTCTTACGAATTCAATTATCACACACCGTGCTTGGAAAGCTCGGCTGAAGCCATTCTGCCCAAATATGGTGCCAGAATAATGCCCGGATGAGCAATGACAGTATAAAGCCCATCCACACCACTGACAAAACCACATAGAGGCGCGCCATCAAGCTTCATCGGTCGCCATGCCGCATGGATCGAGCGCAGCGACAAATCGAATGAGCCAGAAAACATTTCCCTGATCGTGCTCATTGTCTGCGCTGCAAGTTGCGCCAGCCCCTCTTCACCACTTGCCGGATAATCTTCAGCCGAAGCCAGACCACCATCTAAAGAGGGGCGCAATTCCGTTTCTTGTCCGTAAAGAAAATGCGTTAGCAGTCGTTCAGTACAATCAAACCGCATCAAAACCGCAGGCTTTTCATAAATGGGCAATGCTACATCAATATTTTTAGCAAGTGGAACTGCCGCACCAGCATTGGCTAAAACAACAATATCAGCGGCAATAAAGCCTATAGAGGTTTCCACACCTACTATGCAGTTGGATATACAACGCAAAGATAAGACCGCTGCAGCATAGGCAATCACTGCGCCTTTATCCTGCGCAACCTGCAAAAGTTGATTTGTCAATAAAATTGGCTCAACTGCAAAATCATTTGGTGCCCATGCAGCGAATTTGGGTACCACAGAGAGCCTTGGCTCAAGGCGAGCAACATCTCCCGCATTAAGCCTGTGCAGGTGAATCCCTGCGGCCTTCTGCTCTGTGATTAGTCTTTCTGTTTCATCGTCTGTTTCGTGCCAGACAATCGCGCCACGCGCTGCAAAAGGCAATGCACCAATTTCTTGCTTAAGCCGTTGAAAATCAGCAAGTGCTTGAAACTTCATTTCATAATGCAACGGATCATCGGATGGAAAGCTGCTACTTGTGCCGACCCAGCCATAGGAATGCGCGGTTACACCAGTAGCCGCCTGCTGTTCTTTTTCAAGCAGAGTGACTTTGTGCCCATCACGCGCCAAATGCCATGCAAGCGAAGCACCCATGACACCACCACCAATGATGACAACTTTTAACGCAGAAGACTTCATACAGGTTCTCTTTAAAAGCTGTCTTTGGTGATGGTTTATAATCCGGCGCTCATCAGGCAAAAGTTCGGTAGGTGAAGCTTTCCGGCACAGGTGCTTTTGAGTTTTCTTCCGCCATAGAAGTTACTAAATCGCGCAGCGGTGAACGCACGCAGACAGGGTCTGTCGCACTTGCATCCCCCGTAATCGCCATCGCCTGACAACGGCAACCGCCGAAATCAATTTCTTTACGCTCGCATGTACGGCACAGTTCCGGCATCCAGTCATCACCGCGATAAGCGTTAAACGCATCACCATGATACCAGATATCCGCAAGCGCTTTGTCTTTGATATTATCAAAGCCCAATGTCGGGATAGTTTCTGCCGCATGGCACGGCAACACACGACCATCCGGCGTGACATTCAGACCAATACGCCCCCAACCGCCCATACAGGCCTTAGGATAGGACGAATAATAGTCTGCCGGCACATAATCGATCACCAGACGGCCCTCAAAGCGCTTGCGCGCCTCTGCCACGGTTTTATTGGCAAATGCGACCTGCTCACGTGTTGGCAGCAATGCAGCTTTGTTTTTTTCTGCCCAGCCATGAAACTGCACCGTCGCAATTTCAATACGGCGTGCACCAAGCGCAATGGCGAGCTCCAGCATATCATTGAGCTGCTCCATATTCTGCTTGTGACAGACAGCATTCACAGTCAGCGGAAAACCGGCATCGCCAACCCATTTGGCAACGGCCATTTTGCGGTCAAAACCGCCTTTATAACCACCGACACGATCAGCGGAAACAGCATCTGTGCCCTGAATGGAAAGCTGAACATGATCCAATCCCGCCTCACCCAGCGCTTTAACACGCTGTTCGTTAAGGCCAATACCGGATGTAATCAGATTGGTATAAAGACCAATATCGACCGCCGCCTTGGTCAGCTCCAGCAAATCACGCCGTGCTGCCGGTTCACCACCGGACAGATGCAGATGCAGGACACCCATTTTGGCAGCCTGACGAAAGGTTTCGATCCATTCTTCCGTCGAAAGCTCTTTTTTCACGCCAATCAGCTCCAACGGATTGGAGCAATAAGGACAGGAAAGCGGACAACGATGGGTCAATTCGGCAAGTAATGCCATTGGCGGCGGCGCAAGCTTTTTTTGAGCCGCACTTACCGCCAAATTGGTGGCAGTCATTCCACAACCTCAATCATACGACGATTGGCCAGTTCCTGAACAAATTTCAGCACATCGCCACCAATCTGGTCGCGTGGCGCATTGTAATCTGTAGCGAACTGGTCGCAAATAGCATCGATTGAACGTACGCCATCCAAAGCATTCACGATGGTTACGGCAATCTCATCAACTGCCATCGCACGTTCCGGTGCCAGCAAAACGGTTTGTCCGCGCACATCATCAACGCGCAGGCGCACACCGCGTGCAAGCTTGACAATATTCGACGCCAGAATAGTTACACTGTCACTCATGCTGAAACTTTCTTTGCAGCCAGCGCCTTGTCCCATTCAGCATTCACGCCTTCTTTGCCATCCCATGCGCCTGGCGGAATCATGCCCGGTGCAACATAGGCCAGGTAAAGCGCATCCAGCTGCGACCACAATACATCGGTTTTAAAGGTCAGTGCTGCCGCAACCGCATCCTGTTTTTCCAATGTGTCGGCATGTTCCATCACATAGGCCAAGCCATATTCCACATCGACCGGCGCTTCATTCAAACGCTGACGGAAATAAGACAAAGCATTGTCATCAGCAAAAGCATAATGCTTCAACAAACCAGCAATACGGTCTTTATGAATTTTCGGCGCGAATAATTCAGTCAGGGATGAGGCAACAGCATCAAGC
>JAEWHQ010000130.1 GCA_023387715.1 Pseudomonadota bacterium
CTCATAAACCGTCCATAGCGGGCAAGTCCCGCCAACGCGGGAGAAATGAAAATCAGTAGCAGACTGACGCTTTGAAATATTACCCGCCCTGTCAACTCGCACAAAGAAAAACGGCACACCCGATGCCCCCGGCCGCTGCAAAGTGCTGAGACGATGGCAAATAGTTTCAAAGCCAACACCAAATTTTTGCCCCAGCAGATCGATGTCATAGCGCAGCTCTTCTGCTGCGTTCAAAAAACGTCCGTAAGGCAGAAGCACCGCTCCGGCAAAGTAATTTGCCAAGCCAATACGCAAAAGCGCGATGGTTTCAGCATCTGAAAACTCAGCCTGCCCACAAAGCTTTTGCAACAGGTTTTCTTGCTCCAAAAAGCAAAGTTGTGTTGCCATTTGGAAAGCTGCCTGCCCTATGTTCAAAGCTTTTGACAGCGTTAAAACTTTGAGCGCCGGATCAAAGCGGCGCACGACATTTTTTTGCGCAACCGCATCGACATATTCAACCCTGACCCCATGCAATTTCTGCAAACGTACCGCCAAGGCATCATCAAGCCGGCTATTATATACATGCAAAGTTTCAGCCAGTTCTTCGGCCACCACATCCAGCTCGGCGATATGATTACTTTTTGAATAAAAATAATCGCGCACCGCCTCATAAGGCATCGAGCGATAAGAATTCTCAGTTACCTGACGCGGATCGCCCAAGCGAATTGCCAGCCCTTCTGATTGCTCCACCGCCTGCCGCATTTGCTTATAAAGCTGGATCACCGCGCGCCCGACCGCTGGCATATTGCTGACGATATCTTTGATGTCGCTATTGGAAATTTTGTCGCCGATCAGCGGGTTGGACAATACCTGCCGCAACTCACCCACCAGCCGTGTTTCGTCCTCCTCGGAGAAGAATTGCACATCCACGCCGAAGGCCGAATTCATCCGCAGCAAGACCGGCACAGTAATCGGCCTTTGATTGTTTTCGATCTGGTTGAGATAGCTCAGCGAAATACCCAGCGCATCAGCCAAAGCCTGCTGCGTCAGTTTTTTCTCCTCACGCAATCTTCGCAATCTTGCGCCCACAAATGGCTTCTTCAAGCGACCTCCTCCCCTGTGGCCTGCACTGCGTAGAAACTTCGCAAACTTTGCAAGTTTACATAAATTTCTTCACAAAACTCCACAATTTCAGTCATTTACCTCGTTCTTTATAAGTGGATATTGCGAACTATTACAAGGGGCACACAGACCGAAACGAGATTTTTGGTTGTTTACTTATGGAGACGCATTCGTGAATTCACATACAGTCCGCACTTATAAATCAGCTGAACCTTTAGCCCGCGAAGATCAGCTGGCATGGAAAATCGCTAGTATTGCCGCTGATAATGTTCCGCTTGATGACGATGTTGTCGATATGATCGGCAATCGTATTATCGACAATGCGTCGGTTGCTGCTGCCTCCCTTGCCCGCCGTCCTGTCATCAGCGCCCGCGCGCAGGCAACCGCGCACCCATATAAAAAAGGTGCAACCGTTTTCGGCCTGCCATCCGACACCCGCGTGTCACCGGAATGGGCAGCATGGGCCAATGGCGTTGCCGTGCGTGAGCTTGATTTCCACGATACATTTCTGGCTGCTGATTACTCCCATCCGGCTGACAATATCCCGTCCATTCTCGCTGTTGCCCAGCATTGCGGCCTGAACGGTGATGCCCTCGCCCGTGGCATTGCCACCGGCTATGAAGTGCAGGTCAATCTCGTCAAAGGCATCTGCCTGCATGAGCATAAAATTGACCATATCGCCCATTTAGGCCCTTCAGCTGCAGCTGGTATCGGCACTGCACTCGGTCTTTCGGCTGAAACCATTTATCAAGCGGTTCAGCAGGCTCTGCATGTCACCACCACCACGCGCCAATCCCGCAAGGGCGAAATCTCCAGCTGGAAAGCCTATGCACCTGCATTTGCTGGCAAAATGGCAATTGAAGCCGTTGACCGCGTCATGCGCGGCGAAGGCGCACCATCACCGGCATGGGAAGGCGAAGACGGCTTTATTGCATGGTTGCTGAGTGGCCCGAGCGCGAAATATATCGTGCCATTGCCGGGTAAAGGTGAAGCCAAACGCGCTATCATGGACACCTATACCAAAGAACATTCCGCCGAATATCAAAGTCAGGCTTTGATTGATCTGGCACGCCGTATGCGCAGCAAAATCAGCAATTTTGCCGATATTGCCAGCATTGTTATCCATACCAGCCACCACACCCATTATGTGATTGGCACCGGTGCCAATGATCCGCAAAAGATGGATCCGAATGCCAGCCGTGAAACACTTGACCATTCGATCATGTATATTTTTGCCGTCGCACTGGAAGATGGCGGTTGGCATCATGAGCGCTCTTATGCGCCGGAGCGTGCAAAACGCCCTGAAACAGTCAGCCTCTGGCACAAGATTTCAACGCTGGAAGATCAGGCTTGGACAAAGCGTTATCACAGCCAGGATCCGAATGAAAAAGCCTTTGGCGGCCGTGTGGTCATTACCCTGAAAGACGGCACTGTCATTGAAGATGAGCTGGCAATTGCTGATGCACATCCGCTTGGTGCCCGCCCGTTCAAACGTGCTGACTATGTCAATAAGTTCCGCACACTGGCTGAAGGCATTGTCGAAAAAGCCGAACAGGATCGCTTCATCGCCACTGTTGAACGCCTGACCAGCCTTAAAGCCGATGAACTCGGCGGCCTGAACTTCAGCGTTTCGCCTGATCGCTTAGGCCAGACATCACCAAAAGGCATTTTTGACTGCAACGCCTGATTATCCGATCAAGGGAGGAAATAAGCATGACAACACCTAAGCCGAAAAAGTCTGTTGCTCTCTCAGGCGTTGTCGCCGGCAACACTGCTTTATGCACAGTCGGTCGCACCGGCAATGACCTGCACTATCGTGGCTATGATATTCTCGACATGGCACGCGCCTGCGAGTTTGAAGAAATCGCCTATCTGCTGGTGCATGGTGAATTGCCAACCATCACGGAACTTGTCGCCTATAAAGCAAAGCTCAAAGCTTTGCGCGGCTTGCCGGAAGTGGTGAAACGCACGCTGGAACTGCTGCCAGCCGCTACCCATCCGATGGATGTAATGCGCTCCGGCATTTCAGCACTTGGCTGTGTGTTGCCGGAAGCCGGTGACCACAATCACCCGGGTGCGCGTGACATTGCCGATCGCTTAATGGCCTCCCTTGGCTCCATGCTGCTTTATTGGCATCATTTTGCCTATAATGGCCGCCGCATTGAAGTGGAAACCGATGATGACTCCATCGGCGGACACTTCCTGCATCTTCTGCATGGCACAGCTCCAAGTGCCGAGCATGTCAAAGCCATGCACACATCGCTTATTCTTTATGCCGAGCATGAGTTTAATGCATCCACCTTCACCGCGCGCTCCATCGCCGGCACTGGTTCGGACATGTATTCAGCTGTTTGCGGGGCGATTGGTGCATTGCGCGGGCCAAAACATGGCGGCGCCAATGAAGTCGCTTTTGAAATTCAAAAGCGTTACTCAAGCGTGCAGGAAGCTGAAGCTGATATTCGCCGCCGTGTTGAAGCCAAGGAAGTGGTGATCGGATTTGGTCATCCGGTTTATACGATTGCCGATCCGCGCAATAATGTCATCAAGCAAGTAGCCCATGAGCTCTCGCTCGAAGCTGGCTCAACCCGCATGTATGACATTGCCGAGCAGATTGAAACGACAATGGCGGAAACCAAAAACATGTTCGCTAATCTCGATTGGTTCAGTGCGGTTTCTTATCATTTGCTGGGCGTGCCAACCGCTATGTTCACACCGCTTTTTGTCATTGCCCGTACATCAGGCTGGGCAGCGCATGTGATTGAGCAGCGCATGGATAATAAAATTATCCGTCCGTCCGCCAATTATACCGGCCCTGAAAATAAAACATTCCTGCCACTTAGTGAACGCAGCCACCTGTCAATCAACACGCGCGCTGCGTAAGGATTTATAATGACATATCTGATTGCATCCGAATTAAACACAGAACCTGCCGGTCAGCGCTTTAGAAATCTGGTTGAGCAAGGCTCCATTGCCCAATTGCCCGGCGCCCATAACGGTATGGCGGCATTGCAGGCAAAAAATGCCGGCTTTAAAGGTCTTTATCTCTCCGGTGCGGCCATGACCGCATCGATGGGGATACCGGATCTTGGCATGATTACGGTGGAAGAAGTTTCTTTCTTCATCCGTCAGATTGCCCGCGCCAGCGGTCTGCCTTTGCTGGTCGATGGCGACACCGGCTATGGCGAAGCCCTCAATGTCATGCATATGGTGCGTACATTTGAAGATGCAGGTGCCAGTGCTGTGCATCTTGAAGATCAGTTATTGCCGAAAAAATGCGGTCATTTGAACGACAAAAAACTGGCCAATGCGCATGATATGGCAGCCAAAGTGGCTGCGGCCAACAAAGCACGCCGCCATCTTTATCTGATTGCCCGCACTGATGCTGCCGCCAGTGAAGGCATGGATGGTGCCGTTGCCCGCGCCAAACTTTATATGGAAGCCGGTGCTGATGCGATCTTCCCTGAAGCGCTGACCACCGCCGACATGTTCCGCGAATTTGCAGCCCGTATGCCTGGTGTGCCATTGCTTGCCAATATGACAGAATTTGGCAGAACACCTTTCTTCACAGCTTCCGAGTTTGAGGAAATGGGCTACCGGATGGTGATCTGGCCGGTCTCATCGCTGCGCGTTGCCAATAAAGCGCAAGAGCGCCTTTATGCGGCAATTAAGCAAAACGGCTCAACGCAAAGCTGCCTTGGCGATATGCAAACCCGTGCCGAACTTTATGACACAATCGGGCTTGCCAATTATGAAGCGCTTGATGCTTCCATTGTCAGCACGATTGTGCCTGAACCAGTTTGATTTTCTACATAAACCCGCTCAAATTGAGTGGGTTTCTTCATGAGCGCGGTTAGCCTGATAAAGCCGATAGGCTTCAAATAATCTGGCATAGATTTCTCTGACCACGGCCTGTTTTTTCATATTATAGGCCTGCACATTATCAACACCATCTTTCGCCGACATTTTTGCATCCCCGTAAAGTTCGCGGTCTGCGGCATGGATGATAAGCCAGTCACGAAACAAAATATGGCGAATATGCTCAGGGCAATTAGGCGCGAAAACATGCAAATTGACCCGCGGCTCATTTAAGCGCAGCATGCGATGCTGATACCAAGAGCGCTCACGCACTGTCAGCTGATAGCCAAGCTTTTCCAAAGCCGGTACATACAGCGCTTCATTTTCAGGATCTTCCACGATCAGATCAATATCAATCACTGGCTTTGCCGGTAATTGCGGCACAGCTGTTGAGCCGACATGCTCAATGGCCAAGGCATGTTCCGGCAATGCCTGTTCAATATCTTCTTTTAAATTTTCAAACAGAATATGCCATTGCGGATCATAGGCCTCGACATCAATCTGCTCCGGCTTTGGCTTGCCGTTGACCCAAGGATTTTCCTGACTATCACCTTCTTCAAATGTCGCAATCATTTCTGCATCCGGCCAGTTCTTCTCATATTTTGGCAACATTATTTTCATCCTTAAAAATCACTTGTCATCAATTCCCGATCAAGAGCCGGATTTAATCAATGCAGCATAAACACCGCCCAAAGCTTCCAGCTCTTCATGCGTGCCACGCTCTACAATGCGTCCTTGCTGCAAAACGATAATCTGGTCAGCATTGCGGATTGTTGAAAGACGATGCGCGATAGTGATTGTCGTTCGGTCTTTCGACAAATTAGCCAGCGCCATTTCCATGGCGCGTTCGGTTTTCGTATCCAATGCACTGGTTGCTTCATCCAGCAATAAAACCGGCGGATTACGTAAAATCGTACGCGCCAAGGCTAAACGCTGCTTTTCACCGCCAGAAAAACGATAACCGCGGTCGCCGACAATCGTGTCATAGCCATCCGGCAAGGCTGCGAGATAATCATGAATTTGGGCAATTTTAGCAGCGCAGATCAATTCTTCATCTGTTGCATCCGGTTTTGCGAAGCGCAAATTTTCGGCAACGGATGCGTAAAGCAGATAAGGTTCCTGCGTTACGACACCGAGCATGTTCGCCAATGTATCAAAACTTAAGTCGCGAATATCAATACCGTCATAACGGATAGAGCCACTTTGTACATCGTAAAGTCGTGCCAGCAGATAACCAAGCGTTGTTTTGCCGGAACCGGTTGAACCAACAAGCGCGACACTGGAGCCAGCCGGAATATCAATGGAGATATCCGACAAAGTTGGTCTGTCGATATCGGGATAGGAAAAGCTGACATGATTGATCTGAACGCCACCTTGCATCTGAGCGCGCTCAAACTCCACCGCATTGGCAACCTGCTTAATTTCAACCGGCTTATCAAGATATTGAAAAACACGGGTGAACAGCGCCCGCGTAGTGCGCACCTCACGATTGATCGCGAGTAAACCTTCCAGCGGCCAGAGCAATTGCTCCTGCAGAGCAATCATCGCGACCAATGTCCCGATCGTCACCGGAATACTTGTGCTCATCAAAAATCCGCCCAGCAACAAAGTCAGCGCAGGCAAAATTGACAGGATAAGATAAATCAACTGTCATTCCCACTCACCGGCCGTGTGCGAACGTACTTCCAATTTTGCTACATCTTCAGATGTGCGCGTAAAATGACGGGTCAGATGCTCACCCCGCCCCATCGTGCGTGCCAGAATAACGCCAGAGATCGACAAAGATTCCTGCACAACCGCCGACATGTCCCCAAGGCGCACTTGCTGTTCATGGGTGATAGACTCGCGCATTTTGCCGACGCGATCACTAAGAATGATCGTCAACGGGACTGCCACCATTGAAAACAATGCCAAACGCCAATCAAGGAAAAACATCGCAATTGCAGTCATCACCACCATGCTTAAATTGCGCGCAATAAAAACGGCGAGGCCATCCCCACCGCCG
>JAEWHQ010000209.1 GCA_023387715.1 Pseudomonadota bacterium
CCTTGATCGTTTGATTAAGGATTTTATCGGAATATTGCTCGACACGCTGCGTTGTGCCGCCATAACCGGTCACCTGACAAAACAGGCGGTAAAGCGGAACAGAAGCATAGGCCGCGCCAATCATGCAGGCAAAAAAGCTTAGACAAGCAAATGCGATAACACGATTTGAAGTGTCCTTCTTGCCGCTTTTATCACCCTGCTGAGTGCCCATTCTTCCCTCCCCTTTAAATATTCGTTACATTGGCCGGATCAGTGCATTGGCACCAAGCTTGGCCCAAGTGCCGACATAAACAATAATCACAAACAGCGCCAAAGCGATGGCCAGACCAACGGAACGGTTACGCTGTGCGCGCTTTTGCTTTTCTGTCGGCTTGATCAGTTCCAGCTCGTTGTTAGACGTGCTCATGCTATAACTCCAAATCCGACAAGTGCTTTATAAACAAGTACCTCTGCCAACAACGTCGCAAACAGACCCGCCAGATAAAGCAGAGAAAAACGGAACAGTTTTCTGGCGCTTGCGATCATTGTTTCATGCGTTGGTGCGTTCAGCAAACGCCACGCATAATAAACAAAAGCCAGCCCCATAAGAATAGAAACGACACCATAGGTAAGACCGGCAAAGCCCAATACCCACGGCAATACACCTACCGGCGCCATGATCAGTGAATAGCCGACAATCTGGCGTTTGGTGGAGGCTTCGCCCTTCACATTCGGCATCATCGGGATGCGGGCAGCTTCATAATCATTGCTCATGAACAATGACAGCGCCCAGAAATGCGGAGGCGTCCAAAGGAAAATGATCAAAAACAGCACAATGCTGTCAAGACTGATAGAGCCTGTTGCGGCTGCCCAACCGATCATCGGAGGGAACGCACCGGAAGCGCCGCCGATCACAATATTCTGCGGGGTTGAGCGCTTCAGCCACATAGAATAAATCACCACATAAAAGAAAATGGTGAAAGCCAGGAGCGCACCGGAAAGCCAGTTAACCAGTAGCCCGAGTGTCAGTACCGAGAGAACCGAAAGCGTCAGACCGAAAACCAGCACCTGCTCCGGTGAGATCAGGCCAGCCGGTATCGGGCGATTGCGGGTGCGCTTCATGATGATGTCGATATCGGCATCATACCACATATTCAAAGCACCCGATGCGCCGGCACCAACAGCAATGCAAAGAATGGTGATTGCGGCCAGAACCGGGTTCATATGACCCGGTGCTGCCATTAAACCAACAAAGCCTGTGAACACCACAAGTGACATTACACGCGGTTTTAACAGCGTGATATAATCCGATGCCATCGCTTCAGAGAGGCGATATTCATTATCGGAGGCTATATTTTTTCCAATCACAGACATTGCTCTCATTCCATCAGGACAATCATGTCCTTATTCAGCATTGAGCGACTTTAAGCCGGACAATGAATATTTTCGAAAAGCTCAACAGATTTACGAAAATATTCATGGATCATCGTTGTTGCGTTCCGGACGGCGACCCGCCGCCCGGAAGTCTTATTAGTACTCTCTTATTTAATACGTGGCAACTCTTCCCACTGGTGGAATGGTGGCGGCGAAGAAAGCTGCCATTCCAGCGTGGTTGCGCCGTCGCCCCATGGGTTTGCACCTGCTTCACGCTTCTTCGCGAATGCTTCGAAGACGTTGTAAAGGAAGATGAGAACCGCAAAACCGGAGATGTATGAGCCGTAAGACGAAACCATGTTCCAGCCGGTATAAGCATCCGGATAGTCGATGTAACGACGTGGCATACCGGCAAGACCGAGGAAATGCTGCGGGAAGAAGATCAGGTTCACACCGATGAAGGTGAGCCAGAAATGCAGCTTCGCAGTAAACTCACTATACATATAACCGGTCATTTTAGGGAACCAGTAGTACCAGCCCGCAAAGATCGCGAACACAGCACCAAGTGACAGCACGTAATGGAAGTGTGCAACCACGTAATATGTATCGTGCAATGAACGGTCGAGACCAGCATTAGCCAATTGAACACCGGTCATACCACCAATGGTGAACAGGAAGATGAAGCCGATCGCCCAAAGCATGGGTGCGCGGAAGGTGATCGAGCCACCCCACATTGTAGCAATCCACGAGAAGATCTTAATACCGGTCGGGACCGCAATCACCATCGTTGCGAACACAAAGTAACGCTGGGTGTCGAGCGACAGACCAACAGTGTACATATGATGTGCCCAGACGACGAAACCGACAACACCGATCGCAACCATCGCATAAGCCATGCCCAGATAACCAAAGATTGGCTTACGGGAGAAGGTTGAAATGATGTGGCTGACGATACCAAAGCCCGGCAAAATCAGAATATACACTTCAGGGTGACCAAAGAACCAGAACAAATGCTGATAAAGGATCGGATCACCACCGCCATCAGGCGCAAAGAATGCAGTGCCGAAGTTGCGATCAGTCAGAAGCATGGTGATACCACCTGCCAGAACCGGCAAGGAAAGCAGAAGCAGGAACGCTGTAACCAGCACTGCCCATGCAAAAAGCGGCATCTTGTGCAGGGTCATACCCGGTGCACGCATGTTCAAAATCGTGGTGATGAAGTTAATCGCACCAAGAATCGACGATGCACCGGAAATGTGGATCGACAGAATGGCGAAATCAACCGCAGGGCCTGGCTGGCCGGATGTTGAAAGCGGCGGATAAAGTGTCCAGCCACCACCTGCACCCCAACCACCGGCAGGACCCGGCACGAAGAAGGATATCAACAACAACAGCAATGCCGGAGGCAACAGCCAGAAGGAGATGTTATTCATGCGCGGGAATGCCATATCAGGCGCGCCGATCATGAGCGGGATCATCCAGTTGGCGAAACCACCGATCAGTGCAGGCATCACCATGAAGAAGATCATGATAAGCGCGTGCATCGAGGTGAACACGTTGAACATGTGCTTACCGGCATCCAGTGCCGCATCACCTTCAACGCCGTAAACCATAGCTGCCAGACCGTGGAAGATCTGAATGCCTGGTTCCTGCAATTCAGCGCGCATCGCAATCGACAATGCGCCGCCGATAATGCCGGAGAAAATCGCAAAAATAAGGTATAAAGTACCAATATCTTTGTGGTTGGTCGAATAGACCCAACGAACCCAGCCTTTTGGCTTGTGGTCGTCGTGTATGTCTTGAGCTGCTGTGCCAGCCATGAGATTGCTCCCGTTTCTCAACAGAGGTGCTTACCGGAATTAATTACCGGCAGCTGCCACCTTATTTGTTGCCTGACCACCTTCAACAGCAGCCCTCAGCGCCTTATTGGCACCGCTTACATCAGAAGCCGCCGCTGCCAACCAAGTTTCATAATTTTCCTTGGAAACAACACGTACTGCAATCGGCATAAACGCATGATCCTTGCCACAAAGCTCGGAACACTGGCCATAATAAAGGCCTTCGCGATCAGCCTTAAACCAAGCTTCGTTCAGACGACCTGGCACCGCATCCATTTTAACACCAAAGGCCGGAATAGCCCATGAGTGAATAACGTCAGCCGCTGTAACCAGCAAACGAACGGTTTCACCGACCGGCACAACCACTTCATTATCAACAGCGAGCAGACGCGGATATTTAGCGATATCTTCTTTGCCTGCATCAGCACGTTCACCTTCCTGAAGCATCAGAGAATCAAAGCTGACCTGATTTTCAGTCTGATATTCATAGCCCCAGTACCACTGGTAACCGGTCGCCTTTACAGTCAGTGCTGCATCATCAGGCGAATATTGCGCTGTCAGAAGCTGGAATGACGGAATAGCGATACACACAAGCGCAATCACCGGACCTGTAGTCCAAATGACTTCAATCATTGTGTTATGGCTTGTTTTAGACGGAACCGGATTGGCACTGGCGCGGTACTTTAAAATGACCCAGAGGATCAGAAGAAGCACCAGTGTCGTCACCGGAATAATAAACCAGAGTGTATACTCTTCAAACCATTTAATCTGCTCCATGATACCGGTAGCAGGCTCTTGGAATCTGTATTCCCAATCGCGCGGCTGGTCTGCCTGCGCAGATATACTGGTCCACAGAAGTGCCAGAACACCAAATACGGTGCCCATTGATGTGGCAAAAATCTTTCTCACCAGAATTCTCTCCCGTTGTAGCCTTTTGCAGGCTGGACGCCAGCTATCCCTACAAAACAACCGCCATCCCCCATTTGGCGTTCAACCACACCTTAACGCACACCGCAAGGAAGGCGAATATGTTATCATGCGGCATTTTTGCGCGCGCCCCTGTAATTTAAAGAAAAATAACTACAGGCTTTTGATCAAAATCTTGTGCATACCGGCGCAGTTTAAGCACTTTCCTCACAAATCTGCCGTGTTTTAAACCAATATCAATAAAAATGCGCAACATCTCATTGGAAGTCTTATCATTTCGCCTTATTGAAGATGATAATATACTTTTTATGCCGGTACAGCGCGATAGTGCCACGGTGATTCGATCTGGAGCTTCCATGACTGTTCGTAAAATTTCTCAGCGATTAGCAATTTTCTCTTTGTGTCTTGGCGGTATTTTCGCTGGTTCGGCCGGCATTGCAAATGCACAGAACACCGCTCAGCAACAAGCGCCTACGGCAACCGAACAATCCAGCACTGCCGGTAATCAAAAAGGCACCCTGCGCTCCAAACACGGTGAATGGTCGATCCTTTGCGATACGCCGGCCGGAGCTCAGAACGAACAATGCGCCCTCATCCAAAATGTGGTGGCAGCAGACCGTCCTGAACTCGGCCTCTCAGTTGTTGTCCTGAAAACCGCTGATAATAAAGCACGTATCTTGCGCGTACTGGCACCGCTCGGCGTATTGCTGCCAAATGGCCTTGGTCTTAATGTTGACGGCAAAGATATCGGCCGCGCTTATTTCGTGCGCTGCTTTGAAGACGGCTGCTATGCAGAGGTTATCCTTGACGAAGCCTTGATGAAAACCTTCCGTGCAGGCAAATCCGCCACCTTTATCGTGTTCCAGACACCGGAAGAAGGCATTGGTATTCCTGTTGATTTGAAGGGCTTTGCTGAAGGCTTTGACGCTCTTCCTTAAACGAGCGGTTGTTCTTCACTGTTGAAACGCCTACATCCTGCGAATGTGATAAGTTTGCAGGATGTATTTTTATGAAAAGCCTGATTGATAGTTTTGACGCCAATCGCGACGATATTCAGCGTATTTTAAGCCAGACACTGCAAGGCAGCGATGATGGCGAACTTTATCTGGAATATGGCGAAGCCGAATCATTGGGCTTTGATAATGGCCGGTTAAAAACCGGTGCCTTCAATCAGGATCAGGGCTTTGGACTGCGCGCCGTTGCCGCTGAGGCCATTGGTTACGCCCATGCAGGTGAATTGTCACTTGCGGCATTAAAACGTGCAGCCGATGCCGTTTCTGCCACCAGCCACGGCTATAATGGCCAATATAGTGCTGCACCGCTTGGCACCAACCGTCAGCTTTACACCGACGAAAACCCGATCGGCTCTCCGAGCTTTGATGCCAAAGTGCGCCTCCTTCAAGAGATCGATGCCTATTTGCGCGCCAAAGATCCAAAAGTGCGTCAGGTTTCCGTATCTGTTGCCGCATCCTGGAAACAAGTCGAGATTTTACGTGCCGATGGCCATTTTGTGCGTGATGTGCGCCCGATGGTGCGCCTCAATGTCTCGGTTGTGGCAGGTTCCGGCGACCGTCAGGAAACAGGCTCTTTCAGCCATGGCGGGCGTGCGCTGTTTGGTGAATTTATTGCAACAGACGCATGGCAATATGCGGCAGATGAAGCCTTGCGTCAGGCATTGGTCAATCTGGAAGCTGTGCCCGCCCCTGCCGGAACCATGGATATTGTGCTTGCCAATGGCTGGCCGGGTGTCATGCTGCATGAAGCCGTTGGCCATGGTTTGGAAGGTGATTTCAACCGTAAGAAAACCTCAGCCTTTGCAGGCCTGATGGGGCAGCAGGTTGCCTCCAAAGGGGTAACGGTTGTGGATGACGGCACCATCATGCAGCGTCGCGGCTCGCTGACAATTGATGATGAAGGCACCCCAACCAATCGCACCGTGCTGATCGAAGACGGCAAGCTCGTCAATTATATGCAGGATCGCCAGAATGCCCGCCTGATGGGTATGCAGCCAACCGGTAATGGACGCCGCGAATCCTATGCCCACGCCCCTATGCCGCGTATGACCAACACCATCATGCTTTCCGGCGACAAAACACCGGAAGAAATCATCGCTTCGGTCAAAAACGGTATCTATGCTGTTTCCTTCGGTGGCGGTCAGGTCGATATCACATCCGGCAAATTCGTATTCGGCTGCACCGAAGCTTATAAAATCGAAAACGGCAAAGTCACTGCCCCGATTAAAGGCGCGATGCTGATCGGCAACGGCCCGGAAGCCATGCAGCGCATCACCATGCTCGGCAATGATTCAAAGCTGGATAACGGCACCGGCAATTGCGGTAAAGGCGGCCAATGGGTGCCTGTCGGCGTTGGGCAGCCACATTTACGCATGGATCAGATGACTGTCGGTGGCACAGCCGTTTAAATTCGAAAGCAATCTGATGTCACCGTTAAACGGAACAACTGCCGTAATCACTGGCGCAGGGCGCGGTCTTGGTGCCGCGCTTGCCATCACTCTGGCTGATGCAGGCGCACAAGTCATTCTTTGCGCCCGCTCGGCGCAGGCTCTTTCCCAAGTAGCCGCAATCATTGCAAAGCGCACCGGACAAACTGCCGGTCAGGTGATTGTCGACCTTGCAGACAATGCCAGTATTAAGCAGGCCGTCGCTAATATCATTGCCAAATATCAGCATATTGATTTGCTGATTAATAA
>JAEWHQ010000271.1 GCA_023387715.1 Pseudomonadota bacterium
TATATGGCAGAGGTGGTGCGCGGTGGTTTGCAAGCAATCCCTAAAGGCCAATATGAGGGCGCGGAAGCGCTGGGTTTGAGCTACTGGCACAAAACCGGCCTCATCATTTTACCTCAGGCCTTAAAAATGGTCATTCCGGGCATTGTGAATACCTTCATCGGACTATTCAAGGACACAAGTCTTGTCTACATTATTGGTATGTTCGACTTGCTTGGGATTGTAAGGCAGAATTTTTCTGATGCGAATTGGGCGACACCGCAAACACCGGTAACAGGTTTGGTTTTTGCCGCTTTCATATTTTGGATTTTCTGTTTTGGTATGTCGCGCTATTCTATCTTCATGGAACGCCGTCTCGATACTGGCCACAAACGATAATTGAGGGAATAAACGATTATGAATGCACAAGCCAATAAGATTGCAGCGCAAGCTGCTGCCAGTGAGACACCTAAAATGCAGGTTTCAAAAACCGAAGTGGCAATTGAAATCGAGCATATGCATAAATGGTATGGTGAGTTTCATGTGCTGCGGGATATCAATTTGAAGGTGATGCGGGGAGAGCGCATCGTTGTTGCAGGGCCTTCAGGTTCGGGTAAATCTACCATGATCCGCTGTATCAACCGACTGGAAGAGCATCAGAAGGGTAAGATCATTGTCGATGGCACAGAGCTTACCAATGATCTGAAAAAGATTGATGAAGTACGCCGCGAAGTTGGCATGGTGTTCCAGCATTTCAATCTTTTTCCGCATCTGACTATTTTGGAAAACTGCACGCTGGCTCCGATCTGGGTGCGCAAAATGCCAAAAAAACAGGCAGAAGAAGTGGCGATGCATTATCTGGAACGGGTGAAAATTCCGGAACAGGCCAATAAATATCCGGGGCAATTATCCGGCGGCCAGCAGCAACGTGTTGCAATTGCCCGCGCCCTTTGTATGAACCCGCGCGTTATGCTGTTTGATGAACCGACTTCGGCGCTCGATCCGGAAATGATCAAGGAAGTGCTGGATACGATGGTTGGCTTGGCGGAAGAAGGCATGACGATGATTTGCGTGACCCACGAAATGGGCTTTGCGCGACAGGTCGCCAATCGGGTGATTTTCATGGATCAGGGGCAGATTGTTGAAGAAAATGCGCCGGCAGAATTCTTTGATAACCCGCAGCATGAACGCACGAAACTGTTCTTAAGCCAAATTTTGCATTAATTGTTGACTACATGAATTGACAAAAACGCGCCGATCAAACCGGCGCGTTTTTTTATATGTCCTGATCGCAGCTGTAAAAAAAAGCCCCTATGCGAAACATAGGGGCTTTTTATTTATGAAATGTCAGAGCTTCGCTTAGAAGAAGCTTTTTTTCTGCCACCAGCCAGAGCGCTTGGCTGCAGGTGCTGCCTCATTATCGCTTGAGGTAATCACCGGCTGGGATGATTTCTGCGGCTGATTAACCGGCACTGCAATTGGCTCAACCGTTTCAACGATAGGCTGTTGTTCCGGTTCTGAAACGCCAGCGGCTGGCACATCCTGCGGAGCTTCAATTGCATCTTCAGTTTCTGCCTTAGCTCTGCGGGTGCGTGGCTTACGGGCAGGTTTTTCTGCAGCTTTTGCAGGTGCTTTTTCTTCAGCCTTATCTTTGGTCGCGGTTTTACGTGCACGCGGCTTGCGGGCAGGCTTTTCATCTGCGGCTGCTTCTTCCGCAACGGCTTCTGTTACTTCCACTGCAACTTCAGCAGTTTCGGTAACCTCGGCAACCTCTTCAGCAACGACAACTGTTTCTTCTTCAGTCTGTGCTTTCGCTTTGCTGGTGCGGCGGCGAGCAGGCTTTTTAGCCTTTTCTTCCGTTTTTTCAGCTACAGGTGCTGCAGTTTCAGCAGGCTTTACAGGTTCAGCTTTAACTGTCTCAACCTTGACGCTTGCTTCCACGCTGGCTGTTGCTGGCATCGGTGCCGGACCTGGAACAGGTTCTGCTGGCGGCACATTTTTAGCCTTTTCAGCAGCTTCTTTTGCAGCCTGACGCTTGGCTTCAGCGGCTGCAAGCAACTCTGTCCAATCGCCAATCAATTCGGCAGCAGGCAAATGGCTGTAATGACCATCATCACGGCGGTTTTTGCGGCCGCCACGACGGCCACGACGGCGTTTTTTGCGCTGATCATCGTCTGAATGGCCGTTTGCGCCTGCATTATCTGCATGACCTTCACGATCATTCTCATTGTCGGACTGCGCATCTGCATCATGGCTGTCAGCATGATTATCACGCTCACCACGACGGCGGCGACGGCGACGGCGACGGCGATCATTATCATTGCCGTTCGCTTCTTCTTTGTCGGAAGAGGCGAGCTCGGCTTCTGCTTCGATCTCATCATCTTCAACCGGCAGTTCCGGATCTTCAATACCGTCATCATAATAGTCTGCCGGTTGCAGGGCAGGCATGGTGATCGGACGGGTTGAAGGTGCGCCTTTATCAATGACCAGATTTTGTACGCCGACCGATTCATCCGCATTGATGTGGATGTTAAGGCCGAAACGGGCTTCGAGGTCTGACAAGAGCTGGCGCTTATGGTTCAGCACATAAAGGGCCGTTGATGCAGGGGTGCGAACTGAAATATCGTAACCGCTATTGCGCATCAGATAATCTTCAATAGCGCGGATCACATGCAGCGCCATGGAAGAGTCGGAGCGGATATGGCCGGTGCCGCCGCAATGCGGGCAAAGCTGCATGGTGCTTTCGAGCACAGACGCACGAATGCGCTGACGCGACATTTCCAGCAAGCCAAAATGCGAAATACGGCCAACCTGAATACGTGCCCGGTCATCTTTCAGGCAGTCTTTCATTTTCTTTTCGACGGCGCGGTTATTGCGTTTTTCTTCCATATCAATGAAGTCAACAACAATAAGACCGGCAAGGTCGCGCAGACGCAACTGGCGAGCCACTTCTTCGGCTGCTTCCAGATTGGTCTGGAGAGCCGTATCTTCAATCGAATGTTCACGGGTCGAGCGACCGGAGTTTACGTCAATCGCCACCAGCGCTTCTGTCTGGTTGATGATGATGTAACCGCCGGATTTCAGCGTCACCTGCGGCAGCAACATGCGATCAAGCTGCGCTTCAATGCCGTTGCGGGCAAAGATTCGCGATTGTTCGCGATATGGCTGCA